>JAKAGH010000111.1 GCA_021817645.1 Deltaproteobacteria bacterium | reverse complement strand
AAAACTTTTGGCAATCGCTATAATCACCCTGGACCCCAAAGTGAAGCTGAATAGGAACAGGCAGACCAGTCCTATCATAAATGCTGCCACAGCTTTGCCCATTACTTACTCCTTATGTTTATGGCAGGAACCGGAGGAAACGGTTGAGACAGTTGGGCGAAGGCTGGAAGCAATGCCGAAATGTGGAAAGGAGAGGAGGAGAAGCCCCTGCTTTAAACCAGATATTTCTTTATGTTGATGATACGTTAAGCATTGATTGATTCATCGGCAATCTCCTCCGGAAACCTAAGAGGAGAGTTGCGTACCTCTCAAGAGAAGAAGGGGGCACAGCAAGCTGTGCCCCCAAAATATTCTTGCAGGCTGAGGACTCTATGGTCTTCCCGCCCTCCCCAAACTATCTACAATCCCGGCAGACGCAGAAGGTCTCCACCGGGTCGCCGGTGATCTTGGCCCAGTGCTCCAACTGGTACTTGGGCGCGATGTAGTTGCCGCAGACGTTGCAGGCTTGCAGTTCGAAGTCCCGGCCCCAAATGGTGCGAATGCCGTCTTTCTCGGTGTAGGGGATGACGTTGGTGGGGCAGACGAAGGCGCAGGAACCGCAGCCGATGCAGGCCGAGGATTTTTCCATGAAGGGCGTGGCCACCTGCTTATCCGGAGTGCGGCCCTTCATGCTGATGGCGCTCACCCCCACCACTTCCCGGCAGGTGCGGACGCAGAGGCCGCAAAGAATGCAGAGTTCCTCCGGGTCGTCGGTCTTAAAGCGGGATTCATAGACCCCGTGGGCTGCGGCCAGCTCCTGGATCAACTTGGCCTTAGGGGTGCGGGCCAGGAGCAGTTCCAACACGATGCGCCGGGACTGGACCACTGTCTCCGAATGGGTCTGCACCACCAGCCCGGCCTGGGTGGGATAAGTGCAGGAATTGACGATCTGGGTGCGGGGATGCTCCCCGATTTCCACCACGCACAAGCGGCACTGGCCCTCCGAGGGCAGGTCCCGGTGGTAGCACAGGGTGGGAATTTCGAAGCCGTTCTGCCGGGCGGTGACCAGCAGGCTTTGATCCTGGGGGGCGCGGATGGTGACGCCGTTGATGGTCAGGCGCACTTCATCGCCCAGGGTGTCATATGCTGTTTCATCACTGATCTTCCAAACCATGTTATTCTCCTGAACAGCTAACCGCCAACCGCGTGAATTGCAGTATTAATGGGCCGGCTCACTGGCTATTTACTGCTCACTGCTCACTGCTCACTACTTCCTGCTTACTCGATCTTCACCGCCTCAAACTGGCAGGCTTCGTAGCACAGGCCGCATTTGACGCAGAGTTCCTGGTCGATCTCCTGGGCCATCTTCTTTTTGCCGGAAATGGCCCCCACCGGGCATTCCCGCACGCAGGCCAGGCAGCCGGTGCAGGTCTCCGGGTCCACGGTGTATTTGAGCAGGGGCCGGCACACCAGGGCGTGGCATTTTTTGTCCCGGATATGGGCCAGGTATTCTTCCCGGAAATACTTAATGGTAGAGCGGATGGGATTCACCGCGCTCTTCCCCAGGCCGCAGATGGACGCGGCGGACATGGCGTTGCAGAGTTCCTCCATCAAACCCAGGTGCTCTTCCTGACCCCGGCCGTGGATGATTTCATCCAGGATGAAGAGAATCTGCTTCAATCCTTCCCGGCAGGGGGTGCACTTGCCGCAGGATTCCTGGTACAGGAAATTGATGAAATAACGGGCCACGTCCACCATGCAACTGCTGGTGTCCATGACGATCATGCCGCCGGAGCCCATGATGGAGCCCACGGACTGTAGGCTGTCGTAGTCCACCGGCAGGTCCAGGAATTGGGCGGGGATGCAGCCTCCGGAGGGGCCGCCGGTCTGCACGGCCTTGAATTCCCGGTCCTGGCGGAGTCCGCCCCCCAGGTCATAGACGATCTGGCGCAACGTGGTGCCCATGGGCACTTCCACCAGGCCTGTCTGATTCACTGCGCCCACCAGGGAGAAGACCTTGGTGCCTTTGCTCTTTTCCGTGCCGATGTTAGCAAACCAGTCGGCTCCCAGGTTGATGATCTCCGGCACGTTCGCCCAGGTCTCCACGTTGTTGATCACCGTGGGTTTGCCAAAGAGCCCGGACTGGGCCGGGTAGGGCGGCCTGGGGCTGGGTTCGCCGATGTTACCCTCCATGGAGTGGATCAGCGCGGTCTCTTCCCCGCAGACAAAGGCCCCGGCGCCCCGGGAGATCTTGATATCAAAGTCGAACCCGGACCTGAGGATATTCTTCCCCAGGAAACCGGACTCCCGGGCCTGCTCGATGGCCAGTTGTAGGCGGCTCACCGCTAGGGGGTACTCATGGCGTACGTAGATGTAGCCTTTGGAGGCGCCGATGGCGAACGCGCCGATGATCATGCCTTCCAGGACCGCGTGGGGGTCGCCTTCCATCACCGCCCGGTCCATAAAGGCTCCGGGGTCGCCTTCGTCCCCGTTGCAGATGATGAACTTGGGCTCGTCCTCAACCTCCTGGCAGATGCGCCATTTGCGGCCCGTAGGAAAGCCGCCGCCGCCCCGGCCCCGGAGGCCGGAATGGTCAATGGCGTCGATGATGTCATCCGGCTTCATTTCCATGAGGGCTTTGCGTAACCCCCGGTAGCCGCCCAAGGCCAGGTAGTCGTCCAGGCTGGTGGGGTCGATGATGTCCAGTTTGCGCAGGACGATGGGCATCTGGCCCTTAAAGAAGGGGATGTCCTTTTTGTACGCGGCCTTCTCCTGGGTGTGGAGGTCTTCATAGACCAGGCGGTCCACCACCTGCCCTTCCTTCAGGGTCTTCTCCACGATCTCCGGCACGTCTTCGGAGGTTACGTGCTGGTAAGTGATTTCTTGGGGGCGGATGAGCACCCGGACCGCACCGGCGCAGAGGCCGTGGCAGCCGCACTCCTTCAAGACGACCTTGGCGGCCAGACCGTTTTTCTCCAGCTCTTCCCGGAACGCGGCAGCAACTTCCTCGCTGCCCATGGGCAGGCAGCCCGGCCCGGCGCACACCAGGACCTGGGGTTGGTTGGCATCTCGTTTGGCCATGAGCTGGCGGCGGTATTCCCGCAGGTGGTCTATGGATTCAAATCTTGGCATGGCTGTTCTCGATCTGATTATTTATAGAGTTTTAAGATCTTGGGCACCTTGTCCACGGTGGTGCGGCCGAAGTATTTGTCGTCCACCATCATCACCGGGGCCTGGGCGCAGGACCCCAGGCAACCTACGGTATCCAGGGAGAACTGCATGTCCTTGGTGGTATAACCCACCTCCACTCCCAGGCGGTGGCTCAAGGATTCAGCTACCCTGTGGCTGCCTTTGAGGTGGCAGGTAGTGCCCGTGCAGACCTTGATCTGATGCTTGCCCTTGGGAATCAGGGAAAACATCTTGAAAAAGGTGGCCACACTGTAAATCTGGGTCAGGGGCACCTGCAAGCGCTCGGAGACCACATGCAGCTCTTCCTTGGGCAGATAGCTGTAAGCATCCTGAATATCCTGGAGCACCGGGATGAGGTCGGCGGACTCCCCTTCATAGCGAGATAAGATAGTTTCAAGGCGTGGCAGGTCCATTATTCCGTCTCTTCTTCAGTTTCAGAAATTACCGGAAATTCCGGGTACGCGGCTCCGCATTTCTGCAGAAGCAGTTCATATTGAGCTTGGGTGTGCTTCTGGATCAAAGCCCGTTCTTTGTCCCGGAGGTGCCGGAACCGGCCCTGCGGTTTGAGATAATCTTGTACGGGCCGAATCTTGGGCGGCTCCACGGTGAGGCGGTACTTGCCGTTGACCACCTCATAGAGAGGAAAGACCGCGGTTTCCACCGCCAGGCGGCCCAAACGTACGCTCAGGTCGGTGGCCGAACGCCAGCCCGTGGGGCAGACGGACAGCACGTGGACATACGCGGGGCCCGGGGTCTCGATGGCCTTGCGCACCTTGTAGTACAGGTCAAAGAGGTAGCTGGGGGAAGCAGTGGCCACGTAAGGAATGCCGTGGGCCACGGCAATAGCCGTCATATTCTTCTTCTGGGTGTGCTGGCCGATGCTCATTTTTCCCGGCGGCGAGGTGGTGGTCATGGCCCCGTAGGGGGTGGAGCTGGAACGCTGGATGCCGGTATTCATGTAAGCTTCGTTGTCCCAGCAAAAATAAGTAAAGTTGTGCCCCCGTTCCAAGGCGCCGGAGAGGGACTGGAGGCCGATGTCGGTGGTGCCGCCGTCGCCGCCCATGGCCACTACCTTGGGCATGGCGCCCTTCAGCTTGCCCTTGCGGTGCAGGATTTTCAGGGCCGACTCGATGCCGGAAGCCACCGCGGAGGTGTTCTCAAAAGCCACATGGATCCAGGGGTGCATCCAGGCCGTTTGCGGCCAGCCCGAAGAGACGATCTCCATGCAGCCGGTGGCGTGAGCGATGATGGCGTCCTTGCCGATGGCTTTGGTGACCCAGCGCACCGCCAGGGCCTCGCCGCAGCCCTGGCAGGAGCGGTGTCCGGAGGTAAAATACTCTTCCCGGGGCATGAGCCGGGAAGCATAAGTATCGAATTTCTGGCTTTGGGCGTAACCGAATTTATCCATCAGCCTCTTACCCCAAATATATGGTATTCCTGGGTGGGTTTTTGCTGGGCCTCTTCCAAGGCCTGGGCCACGATTTCTTTAAAAGCGTTGGGCGCGATGTCCCGGCCTCCCAGGCCGATGACGAAGCTGCTGGTCTGGGGGCGGCCCCGCATGGCGTACAAGGCGCTGCGGACTTCCGCCAGCACCGGCGGCGCCGCTCCTCCCAGGGACAGGGCCCGGTCGCAGACAATGACGTGCTTGGCGCCGGCCACGGCGCTCCTCAGGTCCGCAAAGGGGAAAGGCCGCCACATCCGCAGCTTGAGCAGCCCTACCTCTAAGCCGGACTCCCGCATCTCGTCCACCGCCACTTCCGCCACTTCGCTCAGGCAGCCCATGGTCAGCAGCAGAGTTTTGGCTCCTTCGGTCCTGTATTTCTCCACCGGCTGGTAGTGCCGGCCGGTAAGGTCGCCCCATTCCTTCCAGACTTGGAGGATGTGTTCATACGCGCCGGTAAGGGCCATCTGGTGGCCCATCTTACACTCGGTATAGACCTCGGGCATGGCAAAGGCGCCCATGGTGACGGGCTTGGCCGGGTCCAGAGAGTACCGGGGATGGTAGGGCGGTAGAAACTTATCCACCAACTCCTGATCCGGGAACTCCATGGCCTCCACCACATGGGAGAGAATGAAGCCGTCCAGGTTGATGATGGTGGGCAGCAGGACCTGGTGGTTTTCCGCAATCTTGAAGGCCATGACCGAGTGGTCGAAGGCCTCCTGGCCGTTTTCCACAAAGATCTGAATCCAGCCGATGTCCCGGGCCGCCATGATGTCGCCGTGGTCGTTCCAGATGGACAGCGGGCCGGACAAGGCCCGGTTGGCCACGGTCATAACAATGGGGAGCCTCAAGGCGCTGGTGATGAACAAGATTTCGTTCATTAAGGCCAGACCCTGGGAACTGGTGGCGGTGTAGGTCCGGGCGCCGGTGGCGGACATGCCGATGCAGGTGCTCATGGCCGAGTGTTCCGACTCCACATTGACAAACTCCGCGTCCAACTCGCCGTTGGCCACCATGGAGGAGAGATGCTCCACGATGTGGGTCTGGGGAGTGATGGGATACGCGGCAATGGCTTCGGCCCGGCACATCTGCACCGCGTGGGATATCGCAATGGATACTTCCATGCCTACTCGGTGGGCCATTATTCTTCCTCCGGCACCATGCTGATGCAGCCGGTGACACATTCCTTGGCGCAGATACCGCACCCTTTACAGTACGTGTTCATGTCGAAATAGCCGCCCGGCTCCTCGGAGATGCCGCCTTCGGGGCAGACGGTCCAACAAACGCCGCAGCGGATGCAGCGGCTCTTGGTCCACACGGGATGTTGGGAGCGCCAGTCTCCGGTATTGTAATCCCGGGCGCTGCCGGGTTCGGTGAGGATGGCGCCTAAATCGATTTCCTGCCAGGTGACCTGATCCATGGGTTTGCTGCTCATGACCGCCGCTCCTCAATGACAGTTTGCTCAAAGGCCGCTTTTAAGGCGTTGAAGTTCTTCACCGCCAGCGGGCCGAAGCGCTCTTTCAAAGGATGCTCTACTGACTCCAGCTTCACCACGCCGGTGGCCCGGATCAAGGCCCCCATCATGGTGGTGTTGACAATGGGCACCCCCAGGACTTCCCGGGCGACCTTATTGGCGTCCACCAGGGCCAGGGTGTGCTTAAAACCGTATTCCTGGCGCACTTCCGCCGGCGTCTTGGGCGTGTTCAGGACGATAATGCCGCCCTCCTTGAGGTCTGCGGGCGGGTTTTGGATGCGGATGAGACTGGGGTCCAGGACCACCACCACGTCGGGGTTGGAGATCTTGCACCGCAGGCGGATGTGCCGGTCATCTACCCGGCAGAAAGCCAATACCGGCGCACCCCGGCGCTCCGGGCCGAAGGAGGGGAAGCCTTGGGCGAACTTTCCTTCGTTGATAGCCGCCAGGGCCAGCAGCTCCACCGAGGTCACCGCACCTTGTCCCCCGCGACCGTGAAAGCGTATTTCTATCATATTCCAAGTCCTTACATCAGTTAGGTTAACTCCGCCCCCGCTTCCTTTGCGGAACCCGGGTGCGGTCGGGCTGGCCACCTGCTGCGGGCCGCAGCTAAGAGGAGCCTGGGAAATGGACAGTATTTGTGAGTTTGCTCCAGTTTGTAGTTATTTTTCTGACTGTAAAAAAGAAAAAGCCGCCCGCGGCTTCGCTTCTGGCGGCCGGGGCGGCTGGTAACTGGCAAATACCTACTCGTTTCATCCCCATCCTACGCGGTATTCTACCATGTTTTAAGGGAATGCAAATAATTTTTTTCACAAGAACAGCCCTTCTCTGATTGGCCACGACAGCCCTGATTATTCGGGGCTCCGTCCCCCAGGAAAAGCAATAAATTATCAACTTTGCTGAAATCCATTCGGCATCAACATAATCGGCTCCTTCCCGATTTTTTTTCGGGCGAAACCGATTATTAAGCGCCGGAATGAATTATTGCTAAATCTAAGACACGCTACCGCGGATGTCCAGAGGCATCAGGCAAAAGGGTTTTTCAGCACCATGGTTTCTTCCCGGTCCGGGCCCACGGAGATAAGCTGAATGGGCACGCCCACCAGTTCCTGCACCCGCTCCAGGTAACGGCGGGTGTTGGCGGGCAGGTCCTGATATTGCCGCACCCTCCGGATATCTTCGGTCCAACCGGGCAATTCCTCAAATACCGGCCGGCAGCGCTCCAGTTCTTTCAGGGTGCCGGGCATGGTCTCCCGCTTTGCCCCGTCTTGGTCATAAGCCACGCAGATCTTTACCGTATTCAGGGTGGAGAGAACGTCCAGCTTGGTAATGGCCAGGCCGGTCAAACCATTGAGGCGGGCCGCGTCCTTGAGCACCACCGCGTCCAGCCAGCCGCAACGCCGCCTGCGGCCGGTGGTGGAGCCGAATTCCACCCCGCATTCCACCAGGTGGTCGCCGATTTTATCCAGACACTCCGTGGGGAAAGGTCCGCCCCCCACCCGGGTGGTATAGGCCTTGACGATCCCCAGAACGTGGTGCAACTGCCCCGGCCCTATCCCCGTGCCTGTGGTCGCGCCCCCGGCCAGCGGGTTGGATGAGGTGACATAGGGATAAGTGCCGTGGTCGATGTCCAGATGCGTCCCCTGGGCCCCTTCAAAGAGGATATTTTGGCCCTGGCGCACAGCCTGGTCCAAAATCACGGAGACATTGGCCACCAGGGGTTTAAGCCGCGCCCCCATGGGGAGGTACTTCTCCAAAATCTCATCTATGGTGAAAGGCTGCGCGCCCAAAAAATTTTCCAGGTAGAAATTCTTTTCCGGGAGCACTTCGGCCAATTTGGCTTTTAAGCTGTCGGGGTCCACCAGGTCCGCCATCCGGATGCCGCGGCGGCCCACCTTATCTTCATAACAGGGGCCGATGCCCCGGCCGGTGGTGCCGATCTTGCCTGCGCCCTTCTTCTCTTCCCGGGCGATATCGATGCGCTGGTGGTAAGGCATGATCACCTGGGTGCGTTCGCTGATGCGCAGATTCTCCGGTCCCACCTTATGACCCCGCTCTTTGAGCCGGTCAATTTCCATCAGCAGGACCTCGGGGTCCAGGACCACGCCGTTGCCGATGAGGCACTGGGTGCCGGAGTGCAGAATCCCGGAGGGAATCAGATGAAAGATAAACTTGGCGCCGTCCACCACCAGGGTATGGCCGGCGTTGTTGCCGCCCTGGTAACGCGCTACCAGCCGGGCCTGTTCCGTCAGCAGGTCGACGATCTTACCCTTACCTTCGTCGCCCCATTGGGTGCCCACTACCACTACATTAGGCAATGCTTTGTCCTCCTTTTCACAAACCCGGTATATTAAATCATATGGGTGGGCAAAAGCAATAAAGAAAAACTTGCGGTCTTGGGGTGGGGTAAAGCGAGGTCCTCCTCAAATCGGGCCGTCTAATTCATTCATGGGGCGCACGGCGTTCCACCAGGTAGACTCAAAGAAGGGGCCATTTTTCCGTAAGTGCATCTTCAGGTGCTCCCCGGCTTGATAGGGGCGTTCGTTCCACGGTCCTTCCAGCCGGCGTTCAGTCAGAAAATGGAAACGGACAAAGGGGACAAAAATTGCCCCTGCGGTCTGACCTTTGCAGGTCTTCTCAACCTGAATCTGGGCCAGAAAGATGCCATCAACCTCGACTTGCACCCCGGGAAAGGACTTATAGGGAAAGTTGCGGATCAGGCGCAACATCTCCTGGTCCGTGGCCGGAGCTTGCTGAAGCAACGCTTCACCTTCGAGGCCCATCCCGCCCTGTTTCACATGAGCCAGCCACTTGCTATAGGGCCAGACCTTGGTGACCCGGCCCTCGATGACTAGATCGGAGCGGGCCGCCAATTCATCCGGACTGAGAGGCGGAGGGAGCGGCAGGGCCGCCGGAGGTGTCAGGGCCGTTAAAGCCAGAAGGCCGATGGAGATGATGAGCCCTTTAGAAAGCCTCCGCCTGATTAGGAACGTCACGATCTCTGCCCCCTGCATCGTCATTAATCTTCATTCTCAGAAACTTTAACACAGTATGCAGACTGGGCAAAAAAAAACCGGGGGCGGTCGCCCGCCCCCGGAGAGATTTGGCTTACTTTACCTTCGGGCTGAATTTGGCGGTATATTCCGGGTAGCTCTTCCGGAGTTCCTTCTTGATGATCTTGCCGGTGGGCGTCCGCGGAATCGAGGGCAGGAAGACCACTTCCCGAGGCAGCTTGTACATGGCCAAGAGGTCCATGGTGGACTTGATGATGTCGTTGGCCAGCTCCTGGGACGCGGCGTGGCCGCCCTCCAACTCCACCATGGCCACGACCTTCTGGCCCATGATCTCGTCGGGAATCCCCACCACTGCGTCATCCCGCACCGCTTTGTGACGGAGGATGGCGTCTTCGATCTCAGACGGCGCCAGGCGGAAGCCGGACGACTTGATCATGTCG
>JAKAGH010000110.1 GCA_021817645.1 Deltaproteobacteria bacterium | reverse complement strand
GGCCTCTCAGGCCGATGGCGGCGTGGCAGGTTGGGTGTCGGTTCGGTTTCAAGGGCCTGCGGAATTAAGGGCCAAACAGCCATACTGGCTGATAATGAAAGGCGTCCGAGGGCGGGTGCTCCTGCCCCTAAAGTCCCAGGCAAATACCTATCTCACCGACACTCTGTTAAACCGCAACGGTCAGTTATGGAAGCCGTTTCAGCCAGGTCTCTCTGGATCGCTGCCGCTTCTTAGGCTCCTTTATCAGCCGGGCCTCGACAACCAGACGGCGGCCATCGTCATGCGTTTACAGGGAACCGAGGTCAGGCAGCCGGTGGACCCAAAGCCCGCAGGGGGACAAACTACCCTGAAACCGCCCCCGGGAGCGGCACTGCCCATCGTCCTGGTAGTGGAATCACAGGCCCAGGGCAGATTGAGCCTGGCTAACGTTATACAGGAATATAAGAGTTCCTCATCCAAGTGAGTGAAAGATATGAAACCAGGGTCGATTCAAGTTTTTGACGGTCTGCGGCTCACTACCCAACACCTGGAACATTTGCAAGGGGGCGTCCATAGCGCCGTGCAGGACCTCCGGCAGATTATGGGGTTGGGGCAGGTGCATCAAGGCTTTAAAGTAGTGCCCGCCGGTGACCGGATGATAACGGTCATGCCGGGGATAGCCTTTGACTTCCAGAAAAACCGCATTGTCTGTGATGAGCCCCGGACCCTGGAGGTGAAGTTTGCTCCGGGGGAAACCCTTAAATTTGTTTGTGTGAAGTATGAGCAGGTGCAAAACGGAGTGGTGGATGGGCGTCCAACCATGATCTGGGATAGCTGCTCCATGAACCTGCGCGCCACCAAACCGGGAGCGGAGGAAAATGAAGTTGCCCTCTGTGCTTTGAAGCCCGACAAGAAAGAGGGATTCACCCTGATCTCCCTATCGCCTTTGGCCATCCCCGAGAATGAGAAAATGGCACGGGTCAATAGGGAACTGGAAGACGCCGGGGGAGAAGGGAAGGGGGGAGGAGCCGGGCTGTCCGTCCGGGGCGCAGAGTCCGTTCCACGAATTTCCACGGAGGGCGGGTCTCTCAACACAGAACCCCCGGCAGGTGAAGCGATTCCGGAGACACCCGGGTCCGGAAGCATTGCCAGGCAAGAAAAAGCCCAGACCCTGATAGAGGGGTCAGCTACATCCCGCAGCCCCTTAGCGGGAAAAATGACGGTTAAGCAGGGAGTGGTGCGCCTGGCGGGAGAGGCAGGGGAAAATTTGCAGGCCATGTTGCTGGAAATGCTGCAGGTAAAACCCACCGGCGGTGGGACCCCGGCAGCCGGTGGCGACTTCCGCCTTCACTTGGCTGGAAAAGAAATCCCCCTGGATTTTCCACCCTTGAGTCTCAGTTGCCAGACTATTCTCAGGGTCTCCGTTACCAGGAAGACCGGCGAATTATCGGAGGATAGCCTGGATTTCCAGGCCACGGCCCAGGGGGAAGCTACCTTCAGCGACCGCCTCATCTGCCAACAGGCGGTCTCCATCATGCAGAAGTCCTGCGAAAAAGGCGGCTCGGCGCCGGGGTGGGCTGCCGACCTGACCGACATCGGCATAGCCCATCTGTCCTTCGCTCTCCTTAAGAAAAATGCTGTGGACCAAGACTGCCATGAGCTTTTCGCTATTCTTGACCAGCTTACCCTGACGGTTATCCTGGTAGCGGTGCCGGCCTCTGGATTACAAGTGGCCGCGCAGCTGATATGGCAAGGCCAACCAAACCTGGAGGCCATCAAGAATCTGCCTTTTCAACTCTCCTGGCAGTCTCAGCATGTCTGGAAGGCGATAGGCTCCCAGTCACTCTGATTACATTTTAAGAAGGAAAGGAGTTAAACAACATGCCAGAGTCGGTAATTAGAGTCATTAAGGTTCTCACCAAAAATAAAAGGGGGGAACCCATCGATGATGCCAGGGTGGAGGCAGTAAATGCAGCGACCGGAGCGACCGTGGCGCTCTCTCCCAAGCCCGGGGGCATTTATGGGGCGAAACTGCCTGTGGGAAATTACAGAATCACTGCCGGGAAAACTGGCTACCTGGAAAAGCCAACAGATGTGGAGCTCTCAGAAGCATCGCCTGAAATCACTGAAGTAAATATCGAAATGGAGGAGGAAGCCGTCGTCAAGAAAGGCATTAAGGTCTTCGTCATCAATAGGAAAAAAGAGCCCATCCCCGATGCCAAGGTGGAGGCGGTAAAGGCTGACACCAAAGAGGCCGTGGCGCTCTCCGCCAAACCCGACGGGGTCTATGAAGCGGAACTGCCCGTGGGGAAGTACAAAGTTGCCGCCACGAAAAACGGCTACAAGGGAAATTCAACCGAGGTAAAGCTCTCAGACGCATCGCCCGATGCCACTGACGCAAAGATCGAACTGGAGGAGGAAGCCATGCCTGGACTGCCTGAAGTGGAAGCACTGTTGCAGGAACTTACAAAAAATGAACATAGCATCGAACCAAAAATCGACCCGACTGAAGCCCTCCAAGGCATTGGTCTGTTTACCGTGGTGAATTTCATCATGGCCGGCAAAGGGGAGTTCAACGGCGGCGGTGCCAAAAAGACCGATGTGCTGGGCATTTTAAAGCTGTTCTATGGCTTGCAGGATAAGTCCCTGGTCAACAAGATCGTGGTGGGTGACGCCCAAGGACTTTGGACGGCAATGGAAAAAAATGGACTGCCCAACCTGGCCTTGAGCCTGGACGCCATGCAAGGTGATCTGGATTTCATGTATCGGGAGGCCAAACGGCAGTTCAACCTGGGAACCAACAACACCGTCCTGGGTAATACCCAGTTTCCGTCCGTGTTTAAAAGATACGTGGAACTGGGTTCCGACCCTTTGCTGTCCATCGATATCAAGAAGGCCAAAGAGTCTGAGCTGTTTGATAAGGAAAAGCTGGAGAAGGCTTACGACCTCTTGCGTGACCTGAAGGAAACAATCATTGAAATAGTGAGATCCTTGAGCAAGTACGGCACATCCGCCACTATCCGAGTGAATAAGGCATGGGGGGATTTCTTAGGGAAGGCGATAATAGTCTTAGGCGAGGTGGCCAAACAGCGGGTGTCTGATGACCAGGATGAAAAGAACACTTGGTCAGTGGTGGCGGCCCTTACAGACCAGAACCGGGAGAGCATTATTCCCTATGTGGCCTTAGGGGAGCACGGGGCCAAGCTGTTGGAATATGCGATGGAAATCTATGATGAATCTAAGGACACCATAGCAAATTTTGACCCAGAAAGTCTTGAGGCTTTGTTCCAAAAGGGTGACCCGAAAGACCAATGGACCACGAAGATTCGCACCGCGGCCCGCTTCGTGAAACGCTATCCTCTGCCCACATGGGGCTAGGCCACGAAGCATAATCACCCTCAGGGCATTCCTGTGCCATCAGGGAATGACGGTTCATCAGTGGAAAGGGCCAGCCCGGTATCCTCCCGGCCCTGGTAGGTCCAGGAGGCGGGAGGATACCGGGTTGCCCTTTCTGCATCTCAGCAGGAGCGCGGTCCACGAAATCACGGAGGTTCTCAGAATATGAAATATGATCATCAGGAGTCCGTATTCTTAGTCGAATTAAGGCGGCGTTGGTCGGACCCTGCCAATATCCATCCGATGATCGAACCATTTACAGTGCCTTTGCTGAAGGTTTCAACGCAAGGGTATCTTAGTGAAAAGGGGAAACAATTGTTCTCGTTCCTATGGAGGTACTACCGAACTCCTTTGGTCTCCTTCCATTCCCCTCGCTCTGATATAGTCTTTCAACCTGTCGGCCAGCTTTTAGGGATGAAGACGGCTTCCGAGGTTTTTCCGCTCTTAGGATTCCTGATGAGCTGTTGATCATCGACATCGGCGGCGTTGAGCTTTAAGACTTCACCCACCCGCATGCCACCCCGGGCCATAAGTTCCAGCATTAAACGGTTCCTTACCTTGGTGGTGCGGAAGATGATCTCGCCGATGGTCTCTTTCTGATGGATCTGCCAACGCGCTAATTTCCCCGGCCGAAGAGTTTCTTCAACATAGGCGTGTCGCAAGGATTCGGAAGTTGGTCATCCAGGTTATTGCGGATGAAGTTGAAGAAGGCTTTGAGGTAGGGGTCAATTGCCTTGGCGACTTTCATGTTCCACCTCCTGGTTTGGTTGCATCGTCCCGATCCGGATATTCCAACCACATCAAAATTTTCTCAATAAGTCAGATAAGTTTTGGCCATGGCAAGATATCCTCGCTATCATTCCGACCAGCAAGGGACCGCGCAAATGGAAGCTGTCCGCTCCCGCTGCCCAATTTGCTTGCCACTTTTAAATCGAATTATTCTGGGGGACAGGGCAAAAACTGCGGAAATTATAAGCGATTTGCGCAAGGCGAACCGCTTAAAAACCTCGTTCACCTGGCCGAATCCTGAACCCGGGCCGTCTCGATCTCTTTCAACAGGTCCCGTGCCTTTGCTTCCTCCATTTGCAGCGAGCAATGGGAGGCGAGGGAGGAGGCCTGCCGCAGCAGTTTTGCCGCGCCCTCCCAATCTTTCCGCCCGATGCGGACCCGACCCAGCGCCAGCGAAACGCGCGCAAGATCGAATTTGGCGCCAATGCTTTCCAGCAACGCCAGGCTTCTTGCCAGATGGGCTTCGGCGTTTTTATAGTCTGGCGTGGGGCCGGCTGCGAGGGCATTGCCGATGGCGCTTTCGGACAAAGCCTCCGCAATGAGGCTGCCCGCCGCTTTGGCGATGGCCAGGGCTTCTTCTCCTTTTTTCAGGGCTGCAGGAATATCTCCTGCTTCAAGCAGGGTGTCGCTTTCGATGGCAGCGAGCCATTCGCCGAGCAAAAGGCGGCCACCCAATGTCCGGGCGGCTTTATGGGCGGCGGACCAATGTTCCAGGGCGCGCTGATGCTCTCCCAATCCCGTCAGCGCCCAGGCCATGAAAGAATTGCTGGAGTAACGAAACATAGTGTCGCCGCTCTTCTCAGCAATCGCAAGCGCAGCCTGGGCGGCTCCCATGGCCTCCTGGTATTTGCCGGCGACGAGACGGCCCATGGCTAGGGCCGTGTGTACCATGGTTTCAGCGTTTTGATTGCGGCTTGCCTGGGCCATTTCCAGGACTTGGTCGAGTTCAGCGGCTCCGGCGGCGTAATCGCCAAGAAAGACTCGGCACACCCCGCGGTACAAGCAGGCGAACAATAGCTCGTGGCGGTTCTTTGCTGCCTCGAGAAGGGGTACGCTCCTGTCCAATAGTTGGTGAGCCTTCGCAAACTGGCCTTGCAGAATAAGAACGCGGCCGATGACGGCTCCCGGCAGGGCCATCAACTCGGGATCGCCAAATTTTGGAGCCACCGCGAGCACCTTTTGGAAATAAGAAATTGCCTCCGGCAATCGTCCCGCCAGATAATGCACCCTCCCGATCCAGAGCTGGACGCGCGCAATGCGCGCTTCATCCGCAAGCGAGGAGGCCATGTTTTCGGCCTCCGTCAAAATCGCCAGGTTTTTTTCAGGAGATTCAGACTGAAGAGAGACATTCACCAGCCGGACACTGATATCCACCTGCTTTTGACGGTTTGAAGTGTTGTCGGGCAGATGTTTGAGGCTGTCCAAGGCGCAGTGATAATGTTCACGAGCTTCAGCGTAGGCATAGAGTTGTACCGCTGCGTCCGCTTCGCCGGCAGAATATTCGAAGGCTTTTTCCCAATCTTCTCCCTTGAAGAAGTGATAGGCCAGGAGAGCCCTGAACTGGTCACTCCGCTCGGAAAAAATCGATTCCATCGCTTCCCCGGCTTTTTGATGCAGAATTTTGCGCGATGGACCCAGAAGAGTTTGATAGGCGATCTCCTGGGTCAGGGCGTGGTCAAAGATATATTCAATTTCAGGAACCTGCTCCTGCTCCCGGACCAGGGCCGCTTCTTCGAGCAAAGCCATCTGGGATTCCAACTCGGTTTCTTCGCGCGCCATGTGTTCGAGCACCCGGAAAAGAAATACCCGCCCGATGACAGCCGCCTTCTGGATCACCCGTTTGCTTTCTTCGGGTAGACGGTCCAGGCGGGAAAGAAGCACTCCCTGGAGGGTGTCAGGCACCTGGATGTTCTCGACCAGATCAGTGACTTTCCAGGCTCCATTTTCATGCGCCAAAACGCCGCGCTCAATCAGCGACCTGAGGACCTCCTCGACGAAGAAAGGATTACCCTCTGACTTGTTCTGAATGACCGCCGAAAGTTTTTCGGGAAGCAAGCTGCCTTCAAGAAGTCCGCGCACCAGATTTCCGCTCGCCTCACCGGATAACGGCTTGAGCGGGATTTCCAGAAAATAAGGTCGATAACTATCCAGTGAGGGGCCTAGTTTTTCCCAGTTTTCAGATGATTCCTGTTTCGGCCGGCCGAGCAATATGAAGGCAATGGGTGCTTGATTAATCACTTCGAAAAGATGGTCCAGAAGTTCCAGTGAGCTATGATCAGCCCAATGGATGTCTTCCAACACCACGACCACGGGCTTTTGTTTCGCCAGAGCGAGCAGCAGCCGCTCCATTACGGCAAATAAACGATCGCGAAAGGCTTCGCCGGTGACAGCCGCGACGGCAGCCGTTTCCTTGCTGTCGAGACGCATTGACAGCAGTTGCGCCAGTACGGCATAACTTTCCACGTCGCCCGGCAAAATGCCGTGCAGCCGCGCTTTCAGGCTGACGGCGGCTTCGGCTTCCGAGTCTTCATCCGCGATACCGGCATAACGGCGCAAGAGGTCCAAGAATACCCCGTAACCGAGGGATCTGCTATAGGCAAAAGAACGGCCTTCAAGCCAAGTCAGGTCCTTCCCTTCACGCTGACGGATTTCGGCGAGCAGGCGGCTCTTGCCGATTCCGGCCTCGCCCAGAACCGCGGCAATCTCCCCCCTGCCGGTTTGGAGTTTTCCCAGGTATTCCGCCAGCGCTTTGCGCTCCGCATCACGACCGACAAGGGGGGAGGACAATCCTTCGACCCCGCGGGATTTATCAGGATGTAGTTTCGCATGGAGGAGCTCATAGACCATCAAGGGCTCACGTTTGCCTTTAACCTTGATGGGGTCCAATTCCTGAAAAGCAAAGGCGCCGCGGGTCAAACGGTAGGTGTTGCGGCTCACAAAAACCTGGCCCGCTTTGGCGGCGCTCTCCAGACGAGAAGCGACATTGACGGTATCGCCCATCACGGTGTAGCTCATCCGCAGGTCGTTGCCGATGTTTCCCGCAATCACCATTCCCGTGTTGACGCCGATGTGCAAGTCCAGTGGTTGGCCTAGTTTCTCGATCCAGCGGCGGTTGAATTTCTGGAGATTTTCGCGCATGGCAATGGTGGCGCGCAGCGCGTTTTCCGCGTCATCTTCCAGGGCGATCGGAGCGCCGAAGACGGCCATGATGCAGTCACCAATGAATTTGTCGACCATGCCTTCATATTGGTAAACCGCCTGGGCGAGTTCTTTCAGGCAATCATTGACGAGGCCGGCAACATCCTCGGGGTCGAGCCGCTCGGAGAGAGCGGTAAAGCCGGAAATGTCCGCAAAAACGACCGTGACCTGTCTGCGTTCGCCTTCGATTTGCCCTGCCGCACGCGTCTTGTCGGCCAATTGTTGCGGAACATAGCTCTGGAGCTGTGCTAGCAGGGTCTCTGGTGACGGCCCTGTTTCCGGCTGGGCCTCTTCCTTCTGCTCGGCGAGAAGGGAGTCAAGCTGGGCGCGCAGAGCCTTGAGGGTGACCTCAACTACGCCATCGCCAAGGGTGGGCCGAAGCGCCTCCTGGGCGCTGATGGCTGCACGAAGCTGGGCAATCTGTTCCTCGATGGAAGGCAAGGGGACCTCGTTATTGACGGACCATAAAAATTATTCGACTGCTGAATTTATTTTAATTGGTATTTTTCTGAAGTGGAACGGCACCTTTTAGATCAGTATTTTTCTGGAGCGGAACGATTCCTAGAAAATCCAGGCTGGGGCCCAGGGCGCCAAACGCGGCCGCGGCGAGTACGTTGTGTCCTTTTGAAGAAGGATGCCAGGCGTCGATTCGATTAATAATTTCCACCTCGCTGAGATCAACGATCGCCAGCGCGTCTGAGTACTCAAGGCGCACCCGTGAATCGGCGCCCAATTTCCTGTTGAATTCACCAACCATGGCCCGGAGCTCCTCGTTGATCATCAGGGCGAGCTTCATCATGTTTCCCCGATACTCCGGTTTCATGGACGCATAGTGCTTATAATCCACTTCGAAATACGGGTATAGCTTCGGATTCTTTTTCCGGAGTTGTTCTGCCGCGTCCCTGGCTGCAAAAAAACTCTTGAAATTTACCAGGCCGTAGACGACGATCGCCCGCCGCTCTTTTTCGTCCCGCGCCCGATCCACCAGGCGGTCAAGCTGTCGCGCATAGTCCTTGCGAAAATTGGCGGCCATTTTTTGCAATCCCGTTTCGATCTCCTCCGGCCGGCTGGGATCCACAAACCACTCCCAATGTAAGTTGTTGTGCCCGATCCAGATCAACACCAAATCCGGGAAGCGTTTCTCCTGTAAAATTAAATCCACCTGTTGGGAGAAATTGAGGGGAAACCAGGATCCGAGGAAGCGATTCCTGCCTCCGCCCGCATCAACCCTTCCTCCCACGCTCGAGTATTCACAGGCCACTAAAGGCGTTTCCCGGGCAAGTCGCTCATAAACGCTGTACACGCTGTTGGCGGAAGAGTCGGTGTCGAGGAACCAGTCATGACCATGGTTCATCTTAGAACGCCATATCATGCTGGGGAGGGATGATACATAGAAATTCCGGCTCAGGCTGTCGCCGATCATCGCCATATGAGGCAGGCGGTCCATCAGTTGCTCTTTCGTGAGGCGCCCTTGCTGATATTCCAGATAATCCGTGTGGTGCGGAGAAGCAGGATTGGAAATGGCCGACAATGTGCTCGAGCGGGCGGTGAGGAGCGAGCCGCAGCCCAAGATCCATATCAGCCCGAGACAAAGCAGCCCGGCCCGAAAGCACAGCCCGATTCCTGGATTCATGGCTTTAACTGATGGGAAAAATGATCCGACGGACCGCGTGGGTGAACCTCCGGGTGAAAGGGGCCATGGGTCAAAACTGCCCGACGGGTGGTTTGGCGAGCCGAGACGGCTGCCAAGGCCAGGCAAGAGCCAGGGAGAGGGGCTTAAACAGGCACCAAGGCCCCCGATCTGGCGACAGCAACACCGAACCTACAACTGTTCGCCACCTCAAGCCATGGCGACATCATACCACAGGGAGCGAACCCGTCAACACTGTAGCATGCTTTTCGGGTTTTCGTGTTCGCCCCCGCCCCGATCAGGGGTCCGCTGGGATCAAAATTTCCTCAACGAAGCCGCCAAAATCGTTGAAAAACCATTTGCTCTCCAAGCCCACGTTAACCACTAAGACTGGCTAACCTACTAGCAAGAAAACTTTTTAAAAATCAGACCCCAGGGTAACACTCAAAATACAACTAAGAATAAACTGTAATCAAAATTTGTAAAATATTTTGGCTTAATCGGAGTGATTCCGAAAAGCCAAACCCATTGTGAGGGGGGGGCGGAAAGCCACGGGTCTAGATGGTGAGA
>JAKAGH010000109.1 GCA_021817645.1 Deltaproteobacteria bacterium | reverse complement strand
TGCTATTAAATAATCCTCCTTGTATAAGTATTTCTTTTTTGCAAGTTATCGCTGAAGTGGCAAAAATATTCATCTTAAACAATTGGTCAATTAGCGGAATATTAGGATGATATTTGGCTTGATGATCGAACAGGCCTACCTGGCCATCAGGGGTACACCGCTCCTGGTTGTGGTAAACAAAATTAACCTCAGGGTATCTTTGAATAACCTCGGATACTCTTAATAACTTTGACGGCACCCACAAATCATCTGAATCAAGGAAGGCGATCCATTCTTCTGAGGCCGCCATGATCCCGGCATTGCGGGTGGCTGAGACCCCCCGATGCGGATTCCTGAGGAGGCGATAGGGGAAATTATGGGGACTGTTCGACAAAAACCTTGCAATTTTGTCCACGGTATCATCAGTGGACCCGTCGTCTGACACCACTAACTCGGCAGGCGGCAGCGATTGCGCCACGATGGTAGCTAAAGTATCCAGAACAAATTCCGCGGAATTATAGGTGGGGCAGACTACTGAGATTCTGGGCAGGAGATTCACAGAAGGGTCCCGCATTTATCAACCAAGAAGAATCGGGGCAGACAGCATTTGTTCATGGCCTGGTTATCAGGTCGAGCCAATATTTAGCTCAATGACCAATTTGCTCAATAACGACGGAAACCCGCGATACGCAAAGAATGTTACCACGTCAATTCCGGAAGTTGCAAGGGCAAGCCCGGCAAGAACCTTTATTTTGTGGCTCCAGGGACGCAGGCTCAGGATTTACCGGCCGGGGCCTACTCAAGGGGAACGCCTCCCGGCTTCAGGAACCGGGAGGCCAGCACCCGCAATCCAAAAGCGGGCAGGCCCAGCAGATAGCGCCGCCAGGTCGCGGGCTCCTGCCAGAGGCGGTATAACCATTCCCAGCCTCGCTGCCGCCATTTATGGGGCACGCGCTCCAGTTCCCCGGCAACAATCTTGAACATGCCGCCGCAGGTAAGAATCAGCTGGGCCTGCAAATGTTGGCGCCAGGTCTCGACCCACAGCGCCTGCCGGGGTTCTCCCATCCCCACCCAGAGGATGTGGGGCGCGGCCGCGTTGATGCGGGCCACCGGGCCGTCATCATCCAGATCAAAGTAGCCATGATAGGTGCCGACGATCTGTAGTCCGGGATATTCCTTCAGGGCCCGGTCCCGGGCCCTTTCGGCCAATCCGGGTTCGCCCCCCAGAAAAAAGTAACGGTAACCCCGAGCCACGGCCAGAGGGCAAAGCCGGGGCCAGATATCCGTGGTGGTCAGCTTTTCCGGGAGATATCCCCCCAAAACCCGGGCAGCCAGGAGCAGCGAAGCTCCGTCCGCATAGATGAGGTCGGCCCCCAGTAATGCCTTCAGAAAATCCTGGTATTGGCAGGTCAGATTCAAAGAATGGGCATTTACTCCGTAGGCCGTGGCGCAGCCGGGGGCAGAAATCATTTCCTCCAAAAGCGCCACCAGGGAGTCCATATCCAGAACCGCCACCGGCACTCCCAGGATGTTCACTATTTTATCATGCTTCGCGGCCATTGGCCCTCGGGGGAAAATGCTTGCCGCGCAGCAACCGCTAACGCTGCCGCGGAAAAATTGCCTTTAATATATGGAAAATCTATCGGCAAGGGAATTAAAAATCATTATCCAGCCAGCTCGGGGCAGCAACGGACCTGGATGACCCAGAAATTAACGGCTCTCCTGATTTCTGCCTTTCCAGGCTAAGATTTTAAAATTTGACAAAATTTCCTGCTGTGGTATCGTCTCTAGAGTTTATAAAATTTATAATTTCTTATTTTTGGAATTTATCATTTATCGAAATTCTGAATTGGGCCATGAAGTCCAGGAGGCCAGCATGGAACTGGTAAGAGTAAAGAGGAACTATCAGATCACTATACCCCAGAGCTTGAGGAAATTCTTTCGACTTGCCGTCGGAGATTACTTGGAAGTGGGTATCCAAGACGAGACCTTGGTAATCAAGCCGGTAAAATTAGTCCACCCCGACCAGGAATATTTTTTCACCAAAGAGTGGCAAGGAAAAGAGGCGGAAGCAGATCAAGACCTGGCCGCAGGCAAGGTCGCAGGTCCCTTCGAAAATATTAAAGACTCTTTAAAAGCTTTAAAAACCACTAAGGTATGAAGCTTTTTTTCACTTATAGTTTCATCAGGGATTACCAAGGCCTGCCGGAGCCTCTGCAAAAAACAGTGGATCAAAAACTCAAGCTTTTTCTGGGCAATCCGCGCCATCCATCCCTTAACATTAAAAAAATGCAAGACCCGAGAAATATCTGGGAGGGAAGGATCACCAAGGGGTACCGGTTTACCTTCCAGATGGAGGAGGACACGTGCCTCCTCAGAAGGATAGGCACCCACGATATTTTGCGCACCCCTTAGCCAGGCAAGATTGACCCCTGGTGTCCCCCGACGTTATTTCCGGGATAGGGAAATCGGACCTGGCCAAAGGGATTAAGCCCTTTTAGGCTCGCAATTCGTCTTATATCACTTGAGGAGAATGGTTACGAAACTCGCCCTGTCCGGCGCCGCAGTTTTGGTTCTGATCCTTGGGGGTACGCCGGCCTGGGGCCAGAACACCCCCCCGGGGCCGGGAAAACCGGCTCTCAGCTTCAGTACCGCAGAGATGACCCGGGAGCTTACCGGCATTGCCCAGGAACTCCTGCGGGCGAAAAAATATGGCAAAGCGGCCAAGACCCTAAAACAACTGGTCTTTCTTAAACCAGAAGACGCCGGTCTGCATTTTCAGCTGGGCCAGGCTTACCTCAAGCTGGGCCGTTACCAGGACGCGGTCAAGACCTTTAAGCAGGCCATACTGTTTAAGGCCGATTTTGCCGAAGCCCACCTGGGTCTGGGCGGGACCTATATCCTCATGGACCGGCCTGAGGATGCCATTGAAGTCTTGCATCGCGGCCTGCGCCTTAAAGAAAATAATGTGGAGGGCCACACCCTGCTGGGAAGCGCTCACCTCCTGCTGAAAAATTATTCGGAAGCCGCGGCCGCCTACCGCCGGGCGGTCCAGCTCAACCCCCAAAGCGCCGAGGCCCAGTTGGGCCTGGGGCAGGCTGACAACTACCTGGGGAAGTATCAAGAAGCGGTGGAGGCCCTGACCCAGGCCGTCCGGCTTAATCCTTTAAACGGCGGAGCCTATCTGGAACTGGCCGCGGCTTACAGCAACCTGGGCCAATACGAAAAGGGCCTGGCGGCCTGCCGGGAGGCCCTGCGCCTGCAACCGGATTGGCCCGAGGTCCATTACGGCCTTGGGGTTTTTTATGCCTGCACGGGCCAATACCCTGACGCGGTGTTGGCTTACAAGCTGGCTACCCGCCTCAACCCCGACTTTTATGAGGCCTATACCGGCCAGGGAGAAGCCTTGACCCAGTTGGAGCGCTATGACGAAGCGGTGGACTCCCTGCACACCGCCATCCGCCTTAAGCCGGATTACGCCCGGGCGCACTTTTCCCTGGGATGCGCCTTTCTCCGCCAGGGCGTTAAAACCGGGGCCCTGGAAGAATATGAAATCCTCAGCACCATGGACCTGCATCTGGCCCGCACTTTATTCCATTATATCGCCCAGGATTTGCTGCCCAGATGAATTAAGAAAGTCTATCAGCCATTCTTAAACCTCTTTTTCTGTCATCCTGAACGCAGTATAGGATCTCCCCGGGGAATACCGCGCAAAAAAAGGTCCTTAAAACTCCCCCTCCCCTGGTGAGAGGAGGTTGGGGAGTGGGGGCAGACAAGTATCTGTAATCAAGCCAATATACGCCACCCCCACCCCAACCCTCCCCCCTCAAAGGGGAAGGGAGTTAGGCTTACAATTTATATAAGATAATTCAGGGACGACACCTTAGGGTGTTCTGGTCGACCAACGGGGCGGCGGTGATTTTGCTTGACGTCCCCGGGGTTATGGCATAAATAGGGGAACAAGATTTTCAGGAATCACAGACCATGGCCGTCCCCAACCCTGCAACCTCCGGCAGCCCCATTGCCCCCCTGCCTTATGTGCTCGCCGTTCTGATCCCCTTCGGAGCCGGGACGATTTTAGCCGATCTGTCCGGGTTTCCCGTACGGCTGGAGGTTTTTGTTTTGGGGGCCGCGGCCCTGGCCGCCCTGGTCCTGGCGGCCGCCGGCAGCCGGGAGCTCTTCGCCCCCGGTGCGGCCCGCTTTCCCGCCTGGGGACCTTTCTCACCCGGGACGCTCAGGTGGCTGAATTACGGGTTTTTAAGCGCCGCGGCCCTGCTCTGCGTGGTCCTGCAACTAAAATGGCGCACCGGCAATATGACCATTCCTTTGGGAGCCCTGGGCATCCTGACGGGATATTTTTATTTTGCTCCGCCTTTGGAGTGGCACCGCCGGGGCTGGGGGGAAGTGCTGGGGGCTATAGGTTTGGGCTTGCTCCCGGCCGTCTGGGGCTTTTATCTTCAATGCACCCAATTGGTGACGGAGCTGCTCCTCTATACTCTGCCCCTGACCTTTGCGGCTTTCAATTTACTCCTGATCCACGGCTATCCCCCGTTAGATGAGGCAGAAACAGCCCCGCGCCAGACCCTGGCGGCGCGGCGGGGGCCGGTGGCCGGGGCCCTGGTCTTCACCCTGGTCAATATCCTCACCATCACCGGCCTGGTGGTTGATCTCCTCTTTCCCGCCAACCCCCTGCCTTTTCGAGCCGGATTCGTCCTCTTGATTCTCCTGGCTGTGGTCAACCAGGAGCTCATCAAACAGAAGGCCTATCGCCGGGAGGCCAGAATTAAGCTCTTGTGCCATCTCACCCTGGCCCAGCAACTGGCCATGGGCCTGGTATTTGTCGTCTCCTTATGGCTCAGGTGGTAAAAAGGGGATTTTGAGGGGAGATTGCCGGAGCTCCTGCCCCTGCCGCAAAATGCCTTTCCTAGAAATTGCAAATCGGGTATATTTTCATAAGCAGAATCAAACCTTATGGGGAGAAGAGACGGGACCCCTCTCTTTCTCCCGGGAATAATCTTATGGCCCAAATAAGAGGCTGGCTCACCCGGGGGTGGCCGGGGAGGGTAATGGCTTTAGCCATCCTCCTGTCCCTGGCGCCGGGTTGCCTCTTAACTCCGGCCCAGATTTACATCCCCCTGGCCTATGCCTTCACCGGGTTGTGCGTCGCCCTGCTGATCTCCCCCACGTACACCGCGGCGGTGGTAGGGTTGGTGATCGGGGGGCTGATCGGCGCCAGCGTCTACAACAACTCCCTCAAGCGCCAGTTGTTGGAAAAGCAGCAGCCGGAACCAGCAACCGGAAAATAATCTCCCTGACCCATGCAACCTGACCCCAAAGATCGAGAAGCACCAATCGCCACCATCCTGGGGGCCCTGAAGGAGGCCGCCGCGCCCCTCTCCGGAGAGGCCCTGGCCGCGCGGCTGGGCCGCAGCCGGGCCGCGGTCTGGAAGCACATCAACCGCCTCAAGGCCCTGGGCTACGTCATCGAAGGCTCTCCCCGGCGGGGTTACCGCCTGCTGGGCGTCCCGGACAAACTCCTGCCTGCGGAGATCACCCAGGGGCTTAAGACCCGCTATCTCCAAGGGCCCATCCATCATTTCGAGACCCTGGCCTCCACCAATGATGCGGCCAAGGAGTTGGGGAGCCAAAATGCTCCCGAAGGCACCCTGGTGGTGGCGGAAAGCCAGACCCGGGGCCGGGGCCGGTTGGGCCGGGAATGGGATTCTCCCTCCGGAGTGGGCCTGTACGCCTCCCTGCTGCTGCGGCCGCCGCTGCCCCCCACGGAAATGCCCCAGATCACCCTGGCCACCGCGGTGTCGGTGGTCCGGGCTTTGAGAAGGGTCACCGGCGTGGTCCCGGGCATTAAATGGCCCAACGACCTTTTGGTGGCGGGGAAAAAATTGGGGGGCATTCTCACGGAAATGGAGACGGAAAGCGACCGCATCCGGTATCTGGTGGTGGGTCTGGGCTTGAATGTCAATAACCGGGAATTCCCGCCGCCGCTGGATCTCACCGCCACCTCCCTGGCCCGGGTGGCCGGCGCGCCTTGGTCGCGGCCGCAGATTCTCCGGGCCTGGCTGGAGGAATTCGAGGACCTCTACGACCTCTTCCTGAACCAGGACTTCGGGGTGATTTTGGAGGAATGGCGGGCATACAACGTGACTCTGGGGCAGAGGGTCACCATACGGCAGGGGCCCCGGGAAATTTCCGGTTTGGCGTTAGACGTAGCCGGGGATGGGGCTTTGCTGATCCGGCAAACGACCGGAGAGGTCGTGCGGGTGACTTCCGGGGAAATAGCCCCTGGCTCCGGGACGGAGCCAGGAGCGAAAGGTCTGGAGGTTACTTCTTCTTCTTCTTAAGGTCCTCGATCTCGGATTTCAGGGTTTCCACTTCGGCCTTATATTTTTCTACCTCGGCTTCAGATACCTTGGGCTCAAAGGAAGTGGGTTCTTCTTTCTTCATAAACTTGTCTTTGGCTTCTTCAAACCCCAGATATACGGCCAATCCCCCACCTAAAAGAAGCACCAGAGGTATTGCCCCGGCCAGCAAACTGAGGAAATCTCTCCACCATAAGCCCAGGCCGATTAATCCTAGTGCTACCGCCACTAGTCCGCCGATCAACGCCGTCATGCCCAACCTCCTTGGAAAAAATGTCCAGCTACTCGCCGGGTCAGTACTTTACCTAGCCTCACAAATTGTGATTATTAACACAAGAAAATAAATTAATCAAGGGGATAAATACTCATCCAGCCTCAAGAGATTTTGCCAATAAAATAGGAAAGTTATCCTTAAGGTTGCCTTGACAAAAACGATTTTGGCTTTATAATACATTCGCGAGATAACCATGGCAGAAGATTATTATCAGACTTTAGGGGTTAAGCGGGAAGCCTCACCGGAGGAGATCAAGAAAGCCTACCGGAAGCTGGCCCAGAAATTTCATCCTGACAAGGCCAAGGGAGACAAGCGCCAGGCCGAAGAGCAGTTCAAGAAAGTCAGCGAAGCTTATGCCGTTTTGAGCAATCCGGAAAAACGCAAGGCCTATGACGAGTTCGGCTCCCAGGCCTTCCAGGCCAAATACAGCCAGGAAGACATCTTCAAGGGCTTCGATTTTAGCGAAATTTTTGACACCGGCATCTCCGAAGGCATCTTCAGCCGCTTGTTCGGGGGGGCAGGCGGGCGTCAGTCCGGAAGAGGCCGTAGCCGCGTCTTTCGTTATGGCGGCGCTGAAGACTATCAAGCCCAGGCCCAGAGTCTGAAAGGCGAAGACCTCCAGGTGGAGATGCCCATCACCCTCCACGAAATGACCTTCGGCACCGAAAAGCTGGTGAGCTTCACCCATAACGGCCAGGCGGTGAAGGTCTCCGTCAAGATCCCCCCCGGCACCCTGCCGGGCAAAAAGCTGCGCCTCGCGGGCAAAGGTCAGCCCGGACCCATGGGGGGCCCCCCCGGAGACCTGTACATCAAGCTCCGGGAACAGGAACATCCGGTCTTTAAACGGGAAGGCAACGACCTCTATGTGGACCGGCACATCCGCTTCACCGAGGCCACCCTGGGCACCAAAGTGACCGCGCCCACCCTGGACGGCAAGACCATGAGCCTCAAAGTGCCTCCCGGCACCCAGAGCCATACCAAGATGCGCCTGAAAAACTACGGCATCCCTTTAGCCAACGGCAAAACCCGGGGGGACCAATACGTGCGGATCATCGTCGACACCCCCGCCAACCTGACCAAGAAACAAAAAACCCTCCTGGAAGAACTGAATAAAGAGGGACTTTAATAGGGGTCAGGGATCAGAGACCAGGGGTCAGAAAACCAGGGATTTCTCCCTGCTGACCCCTGCTCCCCGGCCCCTGTCCCCTTAGCATTTATCCGGAGGCAATCATGACTGTGGCACTGGCCCCTGGAGTCTATTGGGTGGGGGTCGTGGATTGGAACATCCGTGACTTCCACGGCTATCTCACCGAAGACGGCTCCACCTACAACGCCTACCTGCTCATCGACGATAAAATCACCCTCATCGACACGGTGAAAAAGGAATTCCTGCCGGAGATGCTGGCCCGGGTGGCCGAGATCGTGCCCCTGGAGAAAATCTCCTATATCGTTTCCAACCACGTGGAGATGGACCACTCCGGAGGCCTGCCGGAGGCGGTGGAGCGCATCAAGCCGGAAAAAATCTTCTCCTCCCCCCAAGGTAAAGCGGGTCTGAGCCGCCACTACAAGCAGGACTGGCCCTTTGTGGAGGTGCGCACCGGCGATCAAGTCTCCCTGGGCCGGCGCACCCTCTCTTTTCTGGAGACCCCCATGCTCCACTGGCCGGACTCCATGATGACCTACCTGAAGGAGGAGGAACTCCTCTTTTCCAGCGACGCGTTCGGGGCCCACCTGGCCTCCAGCGAGCGTTTCGACGACCAGCTGCCCGACCATCCCGAGGATTACGCCCATCAACTGAAAAAGTATTACGCCAACATCCTCATGCCCTTCGGCACCCTGGTCACCCAGCTCCTGGACAAAATCGCCAAGATGGGGCTGACCTTCAAAACCATCGCTCCAGACCACGGGCTGATTTACCGCCGCAATATTGACTGGGTCCTCTCTCTTTACCAGAAGTGGGCTGCGGGCGTGCCCGAGCCCAAGGCCCTGGTCATCTACGACACCATGTGGCACAGCACCGAGATGCTGGCCCAGGCCTTCATCCAGGGGCTGACGGACGCGGGCGTGGAGGCCCAGCTCCATCACCTGCGGAGCACCCATAGCAGCGACATCGTCACCGAGGTGCTGGACGCAGGGCTGCTACTCGTGGGCTCCCCCACCCTCAACAACAACCTCTTCCCCACCGTGAGCCAATTTCTCACCTACTTGAAGGGCCTGCGCCCCAAAAACAAGGCGGCCGCGGCCTTCGGCTCCTTCGGCTGGAGCGGCGAAGCCGTGAAGCTCATCAACCAGGAGCTGGAGGCCATGAAACTGAAGCTGGTTCACGAAGGCTTCAAGGTCAAATACATCCCCGACCCCGCGGAACTGGCCGCGGCCCGGAAACTGGGCGAGCAACTGGCAAGGGAGAATTTGGAGAGCTGAAAGATGGGGCAGGGTGGCAAGGGCCGCGGCCCCTTTGCCCCTTTCTCCCCTTACTTCAACCCCTTTAGTTCGAGACCTCGAACCTATATTAGAGGAGGTTCTTCCATGCAGCAATATCTGCGGAATGCTTCGGTTCGTCGCCTGATCTACGGCAAACGGCTCGGAATCAAAATGTGGCTTGCGACTTTGGTGGTGATGGGATTGATGGCCTTCAGCCAGACCGCCTCCTCGGCCCTGCTGGTGACATTTGACCAAAGCGCTTACCCAGGCGATGTCTGGCTTCAGGTTCAGGGCCCAAGTACGATATTTACGGCCACCTATGGTGGCACGCCCATTACCTTCAACGGGACAGATCTGATGTCCGTGCCGGTCAAAGTCTCGGACATCATGAACGCCGGCGGCCTGAATGTCACCTACTCGAGTGGCGCCTTCCTTTTCCTGTTTTACGACCAGCCGACTGACCAAACGGACCCTCCCGAACCTTTGAATCCCGCGATACCCAGTTACTCCCAGCGCTGGCAGGGATTTGA
>JAKAGH010000108.1 GCA_021817645.1 Deltaproteobacteria bacterium | reverse complement strand
ATCTCCTGTCCGGAGATGGGAGAACGCAATGGGAAGGTGGTGTCCACCTCAGCGTGAAAGCCGGGACCCTTTCTCGGCTTGGACTTAAACATACGCCCGATATCGGCATCGCTCAGACCCAGAAGATGGAGGCGGTTCTCGGCGTAATTCCGTTCCGCCTGGGCGAGTTCAAACTTGGCCTGCCGCTCCAGATACTCGGCTTGGCTGATGGCCTTCTCCTGCCACAAGAGGCGCGCCCGCTCCAAAGCCTTCTGGGCCACATTATATTCGGCGCCCGACTTTAAAAAGGCGGCTTGGGCCTGCCCCAACTCCACGCTGTCAATGACGGCCAGCACCGCGCCCTGCTTTACTTGCGCTCCATAGTCAGCGGAAATTTTCACTATCCTTCCATCCAGGCGGGAACTCACACGCGCGGTTTTCTCTTCATTGAAGACCAGCTCCCCGGTAAGAAGGATTTTATTGGTTATGGGGCCAACCTTGCCAGGAACCGCCTCAATCTTGGCCTGTTCCAATGCCTCCGGGGCGAGCTTAACCTGCCCGGGTTTGTGGGACTCTTGCCCATGTTCCTTTTCCGGGCCCTTTTTCTGGGAGCCGGAGGGGATGAAAAACCAAATCAAAACCACCAGGGCCAGGACACCTGCCCCGACGAGAATCCTTTTGATCGTGAGAAGGTCGCGCGGCATGGTTATACTCCTCCCCCGGCGATGCGCCAGAGGTCCGTCCTGGCCTGCCAGTATTCCAAGAGCGACTTATAATAATCCTGTTCGGTGGTCCGATAGACCCGGCGGGAATCCAATAGATTGAGCAAGTCCGTCTCCCCATGTCGGTAGGAAAATTCGGCCAGGCGCAAAGATTCCGCCGCCTGGGGCAGGATATTCTTCTGGAAAGACTCCACCTGGCGGCGGGCCACCAGGTAGAGGCTGTACTGGGACGCCAGCTTGGTCTCTAATTCCTGGCGGGTGAGGCCGAGCTCGGCCGCGGCCTGGCGCCTGGCGGCCGCGGCCTTATCCACTTCGCCGCCCTTGCGGTTCCATAAGGGCAGGGGGACGGAGATGCCGCCGCCCGTGACGCGCTTGTCAAGCTCCAGGATATGGAAAAACTTAAGTTTCACGTCCGGCACCCAGGCTTGGCGCTCTGCTCCCAGATTACTTTCGGTCTGGCGCACGGTTGCTTCTTGCGCGGCAATCAGGGGGTGAGCGGCCAGCGTCGCCTCGCGCCAGCGCGTTAGGGGAATAGACTCATCCAGAGAGGTGAATTTGTTGGACAGGGCGAAATCGGCAGGGAGATTCTGCAATAAAAACCGGTTCAGCACCTGCCGGTCTCCGGATAGCGTCGTCCTGGCCTTCTCGTGTTCCCGTTCCAGAGTGTAAAACTCCACCTGCGCCTTGATCAGCTCTATCTGGCGGCTCTCTCCCAGGCGGACGCGTTTTTCCACCAGGTCGAGTAGCTGTTTGGCGGAGTCGAGGTTCTCCCGGGCCACTTTGACGAATTGCTCGTCGGCCAGCACCACATAGAAGAGTTCCCGCAATCTGGCAATAACGGTAAGCTCCTCATTGGACACCAATTTCTGGGCGCTTTCAATGCCGAAGCGGGCGGCCTCCTGCTTTTTAGCCCGGCGTCCGGGCCATTCCACGGTCTGAGAGAGGGCCGCAGTATAGGCGAGGCCGCTATCAGTTCCGCCCCTTTCCCTTTGATTGCCCCCCTCGAACTCCACTTCCGGATTGGGATATTGCTTGGCGATGCGCAGTTCGGCTTCGTTCTTCCGCACCTCTTCACGGGCCTTGCGAAGGCCGGGGTGAACCTTGAGCGCGAGTTCCTCCAACTCCTTCAGAGAATAGGTGCGCGCTTCAGCCGACCAAGAAGCCTGCGCCATGGAAAGCAGGCAAACTAGTATAAAGACGGGAACCCTCTTGAGACGCAAGATACACCTCCGCCAGGGGAAAATTTAAAAAACAGTTGGAATTACTTTAAGTTTAAGACTTGGCGAAGAGGATTCAAGCTTGAGGCGGGCGAAAAATGCGGTGCTCAAAAAATTGCCGGGGGATTTGGTAACCAACAATGGTTACTGGAGCTTCATGTTGGGGTAAAGAGACGGAATCGCCACGGGCGCAAAAGGAAGGCAGGTGGCAGGCACAGGCGCAGCAAACGCCAGTCCCCTGGCATATCTTGGAAAAGCACGGATCTGCAGTCGCCAAAAGCAAAGCCGGCAGCACCGCGACCATGATGATCGCCAGACATAGGAGGCGACGTTGAGTCTTTTGTGCCATAACGCTGGTAATATAATCTATGCGCTGACGGAAATCAACTGTAAATGGCCTCCCCTGCCATCCGAACCGGGATGCTCAAATTCCCGAACCACCTGAACGATCTTACGTCCCAATGGACAACTCCAAGATGATGATTAAGTTTTGACCACAAGGAGATAGGGGTTTTACCCCACTGATCGCAAGGCGATGCTGTGCAAGAGTATTACAAGAGCCTGAAGAAGGAGAAATTATGAAAGGCTTAACCGAAAAAAGTCTATGGATGTTGCCACTATTCCGCATGGACCGGCGGTACTTCCTCAAGTCCACCGCTTTCCTGGGCGGCTCTCTGTTTGCTTGGTCCCTCTTAGGGGGGTGCCTCGGAGCGGCGGAACTTAAACCCTATGAAGCCAGGGACTTCAGCCGCCTCAAAGGCATGAAGGTATTCAGCAACCAACTCCTGGAGCAACACTTTACCTTATACCAGGGCTACGTGAAAAACACCAACCTGCTCCTGGAGCAGTTGGCCCAGATGGCCAAACAGGGCCAGACCCAGTCTCCGACTTATGCCGAACTGAAGCGTCGCCTGGGGTGGGAGTTCGACGGCATGCGGCTGCATGAACTCTACTTCGGCAACCTGGGTGGGACGGGCGAAATCAAGAAAGACGGGAAACTGGCCAAACTCATAGCAGAGCAGTTCGGGAGCTTCGATGCCTGGGCCGCGGACTTCAAGGCCGTGGGAGCCATGCGTGGCATTGGCTGGGCGGTCCTATACCTGGATGCAACGAGAGGCCGTTTAGTCAATACCTGGATCAACGAACACGATGTAGGCCACCTGGTTGGCGGCCAGCCTCTCTTAATCATGGACGTGTTTGAACACGCCTATATGACCGACTACGGAATAAACCGAGGCGCCTACATCGAAGCTTTCTTTAAGAACATCGACTGGGCCGCGGCGGAGTCTCGTCTTTCGTCATAATGAGGTAGTCTCCCGGAATGGATTGGCAAACCAGACTGTGCCCCCCACTTGATATACATCATTCCATGTAATAGTATATTTTTCATGATTGAAACCGCAAAGACATCCTGCCTTCCTAAGCCCAACCTGGCGGATCGCCCCTTGCTGACGGGGGAGCAGGCCATCGAGTTAGCAGGTCTGTTTAAGATCCTGGCAAACGATACTCGTCTGCGACTCATTCATGCTCTGGTGCGCGCCGGGGAGATGCGGATGACGGAGTTGGCGCGGGATCTAGACATGAAGCCCCAGGCAGTGTCCAATCAGCTTCAAAAATTCCTGGACCTGGGTTTCCTGGCATCCAGGCGGCAGGGCACAAGCGTCTATTACCGCATCATGGACCCCTGCGTCATAAGCCTCCTGGATCACGTCCTCTGTCTCCTTGAGGACGCCAAAGCGAGAAGCAGGTGAATGTGGCAATAGTTTCAACATAGGGCCTGTCTTAAGCATGGCCAGATAATCAACCGGAACAAAAGGAGTTTCCCATGCGTTTATCAAGATTTTCCCTGATCGGTTTGATCTTCTTGATCGTCCTGTCCCTGGGGACGGCTGCTTTGGCCTTCACGGCCCCCAAGGCCGAAGGGCTGGACGTGGACACAGTGTACTCGGACCCGTTTGCTTATAAAGGCGAGATCAAGGTCCGGGGCGCAGTAGCGGGCCTGGAGCCGGATAAGAATCGGTTTCTGGTCATCGATTACAAAGAATATGTTGCCTGCCAGAGCGTGGCCTGCCCGGCCAAGTGGATTACGGTGTCCGCCAGCGGTAAGCTGCCCGAATCGGGCAAGATGGTGGAGATTAAAGGGGCCATTGAAAAAGACGAATCTGCCAAGGGCGGCTTCGTGCTCAATGCCAGCGAGGTCAAGGTGAAATGACGCGAGGAAAACTGGTTTTTAAGAATCTTACTCGCAAAAAGAGCCGGTTCTTGTTCACCATTATGGGCATCTCCGTGGGCATCGCCTCCCTGGTGACCCTCCTGTCCCTGGGGACCGGGCTGGAAGCGGAGGTCAAGAAGCAATCCCAGGCCCTGGGAGCCGAACTGGTGGTCACCCCCAAGGGCTGGTGCGCGTATGAGCAGATTTCCGTGCTCACCGGCGAAACCCTACCCGAGGCCATCCCCAACGCTGACGTGGAAAAAGTGGCCGCCATCAAGGGTATTACCGCCATTCCCTATCTGGTGCAGCGCACTGCTATCAAAAACCAGCCGGTGACCGTAGTGGGCATCCTTCCCAAACCCATGAAGCAGTTCAAGAACTGGGAGATCGACCGGGGCGACTACCGCTTGGACCAGGAGAGCGCGGTGGTGGGCTCCAGCATCGCCCAGCAGTTCGAACTGAAAACGGGCGACAAGGTGACCATTCGCGGGACCGAATTCAAAATCCAGGGCATCTTGAAAGAGATGGGCAACCGGGATGACCTGGTTATCTACCTGGACCTGGCCACCGCCCAGAAACTCTACGGGGTGGGGGACAAGGTCTCCTTCATTGCGGTGAAGGTGGACGATGTCACGCAAATGGACAGGTACAGCCAGGAGATTCAAGAGCGGGCCAACGTAGCGGTGGTCTCGGACAAGCAGTTGATCCGGTCGGTGCTGGCCATCATGGGTACGGTGCGCAACACCTTGCAGATGATCGCCGCGGTGGCGGTCCTGGCCGCGGCCTTCGGGATCATCAACACCATGCTCACCGCCATCCATGAGCGAAAAAGGGAGATCGGCATCCTCCAGGCCCTGGGGGCCAAGCGCCGGACGATCTTTTCCTTGTTTCTGTATGAATCGGCCCTCTACGGCCTGTTGGGCGGCGTCCTGGGCTTGGCAGCGGGATTCGCGCTTTCCTTTTTCGCCGCGCCTTACATAGAGCAGAGCGAATTCACCGCGTTCCTGGGAAGCGCCCAAAGCGTCAAAATGTTCAGTCCGGCGGTAGTCGGCCAGACGATGCTCTTCGCGGTCGTGGTGGCCTGCCTGGCGGGAATTTATCCCGCGTTGAAAGCCTCTCGACTCTCTCCAGTGGAGGCCATAAGCTATGAGTGAGATGATCATCCGTGCGGAAAAACTGACCAAAATCTATGAAAACGGCTACTCGACCGTGGCCCTCCAGGACGTGGACCTGGAGATTCCCCGGGGCAGCCTGTCCTGCATCATGGGGCCGTCGGGACACGGCAAGAGCACGCTGCTGCACCTCATTGGCGGCCTGGACCGGCCCACTTCCGGGCAGGTTTTCCTGGGCAACCTGGACTTGACGGCCATTGACGCCAACCAGCTGGCGGAAGTTCGCTGCCGGCGTATCGGCTTCGTCTTTCAATTCTTCAATTTGCTGCCGGTGCTTACCGTCCTGGAGAACGTGGAAATTGCCCTGATGCTGGCCGGGACGCCGCCCCGGGGCCAGCGGGAGTGGGCCGAGGAATTGCTGGATCTGGTGGGACTGGAAGATAAACTCCAGGCCAGGCCCAATCAACTTTCCGGCGGCCAGCGCCAGCGGGTAGCCATTGCCCGGTCCCTGGCCAACGATCCCGATATTCTGCTGATGGATGAACCCAGCGGCAACCTGGACACCAAATCGGAACGAGAGCTCTTGGAGAACATCGAAAAAGTGAACCAGCGGGGCAAGACCGTGGTGATCGTTACCCATTCCCCCACCGTGGCCGCCGTGGCCCACCGGATTTATTACATCCAGGACGGGAGATTGCAAAAAGTGGCGCAGAATCGGTGAGGCTTACGTGTACGTAAGACTCGGGTTGAATAACCCTGTTGACTTAACCCGGTAGGAATCTTAATTTATGACTATGGCAAGGCTTGGCGGACAAGGTTTTCTCAAGGGGGCAGCGATCCTTTGCCTAGTGCTGTTGGCCTTGACCCTCGTCATGGCCGAGGCGGTTTCCTGTCGTGCAGACAATGATGATTGTAGCCTGGCGGTGTGTTGCCTGCCCTGCCTGGTCTCTGCTGGCACGTTGCCCCACCCTGTTCAAACCTCTTCTAATTTCCTTCCCGAGATTAATACCATAAAGGAAATTTTCGCCCCGACCCTTTTTCATCCTCCCCGGATTTAATCTTTTCAATTACTCCGTTTTTTTCCCTATCCCGGGCCGAAACCTTGGGAGAAATATCAGTCCGATCCCCCGATTCCAAGGGTGACTAAGGCCACCCAGGATATGGGCGAAAGAATGTGTAAATTGAAAAGCATCAAGGATGCCTTAACTTTATCTTAATCGCAGATTTTTCGACGTGCGCCCAGGTTTCCAAGGAGAGGTTTATCCTCTGATTTAAAACCCTACGCTGTACAGGAGGTAAACATGAAAAAGATGATGGTTATTCTATTGGTACTGGCATTAACCGCCGGCTCCGGAATGGCCCTGGCCCAACAGGCTCCGGCCCCGCAGCAGCCGCAGCAGCCCATGATGATGTGTCCCTGCATGGCGATGATGATATCTCAGAAGCAGATGTCCCCGGAGGAAATGAAGAAGATGCAGGAACAGATGATGCAGTGGATGCAAACGTGTCCCATGATGAAGATGATGCAGCAGCAACAGCAGCCGGCGCAGCCCGCACCCAAATAGTAATTTGAATGGAGGGGGCTATAAAATTTTAGCCCCCTCCTTATCCCCAGCGCACTTATAACGGAGGATAGCACGATGCTTTTAGAAGTCGAGAGTACAAAAACGGTTCAGGAAATCGAAAAGTCATTCCCGGAGGTATGCGCCAAATATAAATTCGGGGTCCTGGGGTCTTATAACCTCAAGCAGAAAATGAACGAAAAGGGCGTCCCCTTCAATCGGGAATGCCTGGTTTTCGAGGTGTGCAACCCCCATCAGGCCGGAAAGGTCCTGGAGGCCAACATCTCCATAGCCACGGTCCTGCCCTGCCGCATTGCGGTTTTCCAGGAAGGTGGAAAGACTATAATCGCCGCCCTCAAACCCACCGCTCTTTTGGGCTTGTTTCCCAATCCCGAAATCAAGCCGGCGGCCGAAGAAGTGGAGGAGACAATCTTACGGATCATGAACGATCTGGCGTGAAAAATATGCCGGAGCTGATGCCTTTAGGTGCGCCAATGCATGAAATAACCGGCATGTGTGGTTAGCGACCTGGAGGCCGAGTCGTTCTAGCCGCATGGATTATGCCCATCCTGGAGCTTGATTGTTTCAGGTCGAGCTTTCCGTTCGATCTTATTCATGGTCAGGTCCGATCCTGCTGAAGAAAGGCAACTGCGAGCGAAAATCCCTGCCGCGGAATGTTTAACTGTAGCAAAACTGATTTACTGTCTTATGTTTAAAGTAATCAGGGACATAGCCACGGTAAAGGGAAAATACTATCATGGTGAGAAAGCTGAGTTCTGCTTACACCGGCGGGGGCATAGGGGCGTTGGTTGACAGCTTCAACATCTGGATTTTGGGGAAGGCCGGCTTAACTTCTCTTCTTGGCGTCGGCTTGCAGCCGGAGTTCACCGCCTCTTGGCTCTATCCCCGGCTGGTGTGGGGCGGTATCTGGGGTCTTATGTTTCTGCTCCCGGTGTTACGGAGTCGCCTGTATTTAAGAGGAATGCTCTTCAGCCTCGCCCCTTCCGCCATGGTGCTGTTCATGATGTTTCCCTCCATGGGTAAGGGCATTCTCGGCCTGGGGTTCGGTACGTTAACCCCTGCACTGGTTGTCCTTCTGAACTTTGTCTGGGGCATTGTCGCGTCATTTTGGTACCAACAAGGGACCGAGTCAAAGGCATAAATACAAAACACGGCTGAGCGTTAAATTATGAGCTTGGCTGATTAAACAACAGGAGGCGATTCATGCACAGGATAATGATCTTTCTATTATTGGCGACTTTTGCCATGGGCGTGGGAATTTCCGCCGCCCAGATGCAACGCGGGGATCATCCGACGATGGGCGATCATCCGACGATGGGCGGGGGCCCGATGATGGGCTGCCCCTGGATGCCGGATTACATGGGCCGGATGCAAGGCATGATGGGTGACATGCGCGGGATGATGAATATGCCCATGACCCCCGAGCAGCAAAAGCAGATGATGGGCATGATGGACCAGATGGGCACCATGATGCACCAGATGTGTGGCCCCCAGGCCGCCCAGATGAAGCCGCAGCACGATCAGCAGCTACAAGACATGCAGAAGCGGCTGGACTCCATGAAACAGCAGTTGCAAAAGAAGCAATAAAACCTTTATGCCGGGGCGAGGTCTTTGCCTTGCCCCGCTCCACGCAGGGGAATAGTTTCTCCGATTTCTCATTTCGATGATCATAACAATTAGAGACCGACATGGCTCGTTCATGTCCGTCACCCGGTTGAAGGGTAAAATGTATGAATTATAAACAGGTTCAGCCACCCAGGAGCAACATGTGGTTTTATGCTCTGGCCGGCGCGCTGGTGGGGTTTACATTCGAATTAGCTATATGTGTCCCGTTGGATACGCTAACTACGTACTTGTTTGAATGTTTCTATTCCGGTCAGACATGCAAGGTGGAGAACATACTCACAATTCTAGAGAATCGTAAATGGTTCCCCGGTGACCTCGTAGTCGGAATCATTTACGGCATTCCTCTGGGACTGCTCTACTGGCGCATCAGGGTGCATCGTTTGAATTTAGAGGCCTTAACTCAGGAACTTCAGAAACAAAACAGGTATCTCAATACCTACATGACGGTTAGCTCCATGGTCGCCCAATGCCTGGACCCCCACGAACTCCTGGACGCCGTTTTGAACGTTGTCATGGAAACGGTGTCTGCGGAAGGAGCCGCGGTTCTGCTCCTCGACGAGGATCAGGCTAACTTCCGGTTCTATGGCATCGAGGGTCCTGCCAAGCAGTGCCTCCTGTCCGTGACCATCCCCGCCGACCAGGGTATTTCAGGGTCCGTCCTGCAAACCCAGAGGTCGGAAGTCGTCAACGATGTCCAACGCGACCCGCGATACTCTAAGAGCTTCGCCTCCAAATATGGCCTTGCCACTCGGAACATGATCGCCATTCCCCTCACCGCGGGCGAGGAAAAGATCGGCGTGATGGCAGTCCTCAATAAATCCGGGGGCGAGCCCTTTACGGACGAAGAGCGCTTGCTGCTGGACTCCATCGCCGAAGAAATCGCCTTTGCCATCCGGAATGCCAAGATATTTGAGTACGTAGTCAATAGCTATTGCAAGCAGCGCCAGGGGGAGATGTCTTGCAAGGGTTGTAAGAGGCCCCTGCGGTCCTGGACCCCTTGTGTGAAATATCTCGAAAAAAGTCTCTAGAACAATGATTTATTACTCAGCAGGATTCGCCAACGGGGCCGTCGGCCCCGACATTTATGCGCGTTAGGAAAACTGGGGGAAAACATGGAACCCGATGAAAAAGAACAGATTTTCGAAAGAAAATGGTA
>JAKAGH010000107.1 GCA_021817645.1 Deltaproteobacteria bacterium | reverse complement strand
ACCAGAGGTTTATTGCCGGCAGGCTCTGGAAATGAGAAAACAGGGCAGGGTCTCCGGACCCTGCCCTGCCTTTTTCCGGGGCCGCCCCTCCTTTCCGTCTTACCGGTTCCTGCTAAAAGTCCCCGTCTCTGGTTTGTCTGGACAGTGCGCCTTGACGCCCTCCCCCAAGATAACTATACTTACCCCTAGTTGTTTCCTATGAATCACTTGGCCGTCATGCTGCTCCACCCAAAGGAGAGCACGCCAGCGATGAGCACTGCGTCCGCATACTTAGGGGATGAGGTGGTCATGGAGCCCCAGGCTCTCCAGCAATTGCTGGAGATCTTGGGCAGCCAGGGATATCAAGTTGTGGGTCCCACCCTGCGCCAAGGCTCCCTGGTTTACGCCCCGTTGTCCTCTATCGCCGACCTCCCCCGGGGTTGGGGCGATGCCCAGGAAGGCGGCGTTTTCCGGCTGCGGAAACTGAAGGACCCCGTGCTCTTCGGCTATGGGGTGGGCCAGCAGTCCTGGAAACAGTTTCTCTTTCCGCCCCGTCACCGGGTCTGGCAGGCCCGGCGGGAGGGAAACGGCTTCCAGGTTCCGCCTCCGGTAGAAGACGCGGTCAAATTTGCGTTTATCGGCGTCCATGCCTGTGACCTTGAAGCTATGGCCGTCCAGGACAAGGTCTTTCTGGAGGGCCCCTTCATTGATCCCCTATACCGGGCCCGGCGGGAGCAGGCCTTTATTCTGGCCGTGAACTGCGGGCACCCCTGCGGCACCGGTTTCTGCGTGTCCATGGGCTCCGGCCCCCAGGCCACCAAGGGTTATGACCTGGCCCTCACCGAGATTCTGCAGGGGCCGCGCCATTACCTGGTGATGGCTGCGGGGACGGAACGGGGCCTGCAATTAATCCAGCAGGTTCCGCACCAAAAAGCCCAGCCTGAGGAACGGGAGGCCGCAACCCGGTTGACGGCCCAGACCGGCCGGCAGATCAGACGCACCCTGGACATCACGGATCTTAAGGCCCTGCTTTACCGCAACTATGAAAATCCCCGGTGGGACCAGGTGGCGGCCCGCTGCCTGAATTGCGGCAACTGCACCCTGGTCTGCCCCACCTGTTTCTGCCATACCCTGGAAGATACCACCGACCTGACCGGAATCCAGGCCGAACGCTGGCGGCGCTGGGACGTTTGCTATACCGTGGATTTCACCTACTTGCACGGGGGCAGTATCCGCAATACCCCCCGGTCCCGTTACCGCCAGTGGCTGACCCACAAACTGGCCACCTGGATCGACCAGTTCGGGGTCTCGGGTTGCGTGGGCTGCGGCCGCTGCATCACCTGGTGCCCGGTGGCCATCGATATCACCGAGGAAGTGCGGGCCATTCGGGAGAGCGAACTGACTACCCCCCCGGCGGCAAAGGAGTAAGGGGCATGGATACGCCTGAGTCCAGCTTGACGAGTCATCCGTTTTTTCAAGGCTTAACTCCCAGGCACCTGAGTATTATCGGGGAATGCGCCTCCCGGGTGAACTTCCAGGCCGGGCAGTTTCTCTTCCGGGAACAGGAGGAGGCTGCCCAATTCTATCTCATCAATCACGGCCAGGTGGCGGTGGAGATTTTTCGGCCGCGCCGCGGCCCCATCACCATTCAGACCTTGGGGGAAGGCCAGGCCCTGGGCTGGCTCTGGTTCGACAAGCCGTATCACTGGCACTACGACGCCCGGGCGGTGCAGCTTACCCGGGCCACGGCCCTGGAGGTCAAATCCCTGATGCACATCTGCGAACAGGACCACGAACTGGGTTATGCGTTGATGAAAAGGTACGGGCATATGCTGGCCGTGCAGTTCCGGGTGATCACCCTCCAAATGGCGGATATGTATGGGTAACAAGCATGCCTAATCCTGCAGCCGATCCCCTGTTGCCGGTTCCTTTCCGGGTCTCGAAGGTGGGGCGGGAGACCGCGGACACCTTCACCCTGACCCTGGAGGGAACTGCCGGCGATCAGGGTTTCCTCTTTGCTCCCGGGCAGTTCAACATGCTCTATGCTTTCGGGATAGGGGAATCCCCCATTTCCATCAGCGGCGACCCGGAACGGCCGGAGACCCTGGTGCACACCGTGCGGGCCGTGGGTCCGGTGACTAAGGCCATCTGCGGCCTGAAAAAGGGGGAGGTCCTGGGGGTGCGGGGTCCCTTTGGCGCACCCTGGCCGGTGGCGGCCGCTGCGGGCCAGGACGTTCTGGTGATCGCCGGCGGCCTGGGCCTGGCTCCTTTGCGGCCCGCGGTCTACCACCTGCTCAGCCGCCGCCGGGATTACGGCAACCTGGAATTGATCTATGGGGCCCGGACCCCGGAAGATCTTTTGTATTACAAGGAACTGGAAAGCTGGCGGGGGCGCTTCGATTTCCGGGTGCACGTCACGGTGGACGCGGCCCGGGGCGAATGGCGGGGCAGTGTGGGGGTGGTGCCCCATCTCATTGCCCATGCCCGCTTCGATCCGGTCAACACCCTGGCCATGGTTTGCGGCCCCGGGGTGATGATGCGGTTTACGGTCCAGGAACTATTGGCCCACGGCCTGAAGACGGAAAACATCTACCTGTCCATGGAGCGCAACATGAAATGCGGCCTGGGCCTGTGCGGCCACTGCCAGTTGGGGCCGTTCTTCGTCTGCAAAGATGGGCCGGTCTTTCCTTATGACCGGATTAAGGATTGGTTCCTGACCCGGGAGGTTTAGTTTCGGCCTTGCGCCCCCCCTCACCCCATCCCTCTCCCCCAATGGGGGAGAGGGATGGGGTGAGGGGGAAGTAAATCTTTTTCCCACTGCCGCTGGCGCCCGAATAATTTTTTTAAATAATGGACTAATCATGCCCCGTAAACGACGCCCCAAGCTGGCCGTTTGGAAATTCGCCTCCTGCGACGGCTGTCAGTTGTCCCTGCTGGATTGCGAGGACGAGCTGCTGGCCATTGCCGGGGAGCTGGAGATCTCCTATTTCGTGGAGGCTACCCGGACGGTGGCGAAAGGCCCCTACGACCTGTCCCTGGTGGAAGGCTCCATTGCCGCGCCCCATGACGTGCAGCGCATCCAGCAGGTGCGGCGTCATTCCAAATTTGTCGTGGCCATCGGCGCCTGCGCCACCGCGGGGGGCATCCAGGGGCTGCGCAATTTTGCCGACGTCAAAGAATATATCCCCCTGGTTTATGCCCGGCCCAAATATATCGAGGCCCTGGAGACCTCCACCCCCATCTCCGCCCATATTCAGGTGGACCTCGAGCTTCAGGGTTGCCCCATCAACAAGCGGCAACTGGTGGAGGTGGTAAGCGCGTTTCTCCAGGGGCGCAAGCCCGTGGTGGCGGCCCACAGCGTCTGTCTGGAATGCAAGATGCGGGGCAATATCTGCGTGCAGGTGGCCCACGGCACCCCCTGCCTGGGGCCGGTGACCCACGCGGGCTGCGGCGCACTCTGCCCCACCTACCAGCGGGGCTGCTATGGCTGCTATGGACCCAAGGAGACTCCGAACACTGCCTCCCTGAGCGCCTGGCTCGGCGGCCGCCTGGGGGTGAGCGAGCCCGAACTGCTGCGCCTCTTCCGCACGTTCAACGCCGGTGCGCCTGCCTTTCGCCAGGAGAGCGAATCCCATGAGCACTAGAACCATCAAGGTGGATTACCTGGCCCGGGTGGAAGGGGAAGGGGCGCTCCATATCAAGATCAAAGACGGCCGGGTGACCGGGGTGCAGCTGCAGATCTGGGAGCCGCCGCGATTTTTCGAGGCTTTCTTAAGAGGCCGCCATTTCACTGAGGCCCCGGATATCACCGCCCGTATCTGCGGCATCTGCCCGGTGGCCTACCAGATGAGTTCCGTGCATGCCATGGAAGAGGCGCTCAAGGTGCAGGTGGCAGGGCCACTCCGGGCGCTTAGGCGGCTGCTTTACTGCGGGGAGTGGATCGAGAGCCATGCCCTGCACCTGTTCATGCTCCATGCCCCCGACTTTTTGGGTTATGAAGATTCCCTGCAGATGGCCCGGGATCACCCGGACATTGTGAAGCTGGGCCTGCAGTTGAAAAAAGTGGGCAATGAGCTGGTGACCCTTCTGGGCGGGCGGGAAATCCACCCCATCAACGTCCGGGTGGGAGGTTTTTATAAGGTCCCCACCAAGGGGGAACTGGCGCCCCTGGCGGAGAGGCTCGCCTGGGCCCGGGACGCGGCCCGGCAGACCGTGGCCTGGGTGGCGGGCTTGCCCTTCCCGGAGTATGAGGCGGACTATGAATTCGTGGCCCTGCGCCATGAGGAAGAATACCCTTTGAATGCAGGCCGCCTGGTGTCCAACCGGGGTTTGGATATCCCGGTTCGGGACTATGAGAAGTATTTCCAGGAAGAGCACGTGCCCCACAGCCACGCCCTGCACTCGCATTTGAAGACCCGGGGCCAGGGCCGGGGCTCTTATCTGGTGGGGCCTCTGGCTCGCTATAACCTCAATTTTGACCGTCTCTCCCCCCTGGCCCAGGAGGCCGCCGGACAAGCAGGCCTGGGCCCGGAGTGCCGCAATCCCTTCCAAAGCATCGTGGTCCGGGCCGTGGAGATGCTCCACGTCGTGGATGAGGCCCTGGGCCTGATCGCGGCTTACGAAATGCCGGACGCGCCCGCGCTGCCGGCGGCCCCCCGGGCCGGCGTGGGTTCTGCCTGCACCGAGGCCCCCCGGGGGATCCTCTACCACCGCTACCGCCTGGATGAGGCGGGGCTGATCCAGGAGGCGAAGATCGTGCCCCCCACTTCCCAGAACCAGAAAAGCATGGAAAGCGATCTGGGGCAATTCGTTGCCGGACACCTGGACCTGCCCCAGGATCAGCTCACCTGGCAGTGCGAGCAGATGATCCGCAATTACGACCCGTGTATTTCCTGCGCGACGCATTTCTTAAAGCTGCAACTGGATCGGGAATAGTCTGTATTTGGACCAGGCTGAGATCTTAATCATCGGCATCGGCAATATCTTCCGGGGCGATGACGCCGCAGGGCTGGCCGCGGCGCGTCTCGTCCGGGAAATGCGGCTGCCGGGCGTGACCGTCCTGGAACTCGATGGTGATATCAGCGCTTTGTTGGAGAGCTGGCAGGGGTTTCCCAAGGTAGTGGTGATCGACGCGGTGGCCTCCGAGTCGGAAGCGGGCCAGGTCTTCCGGTTTGCCGCCCATGCCGGACCCCTGCCGCGACGGCTCTTCGCCTGCTGCTCCTGCCATAGCTTGGGGCTGGCTGAGCAGATAGAAATTGCCCGGTCGCTTAAGCAGCTGCCGCCCAGTCTCATGGTTTATGGTGTGGAAGGAAAAGACTTCCAGCTGGGTGCAGGGCTGTCCCCGGAAGTGCAAGAAGCCCTGCCCCGGTTGGTGAAACAGATGCGGCAGGATTTGGGGCTTGCTTGAACCGCCTGGGTCTGTCCTGAAAAGATAGCCTCACGCAAAGGCGCAAAGCAAGGCGCAAAAGTTTTTTTAAAAAGGTAGCACAGGCTTTCCAGCCTGTGCGGATTGCCGCGGCGGGCGAGACGCCCGCCCTAGGATTTTTTTTCATATTTAGTATAGAGCCGCAAGCTCAGGTGGAACTGATGCGAAATTGGGCAGGGCCTGAAGGAAGGGCCCGGGGCGGCCGGCTGCCAGGCGTGGTGCCTGGCAGCCAGTCGCCCCGGGTCCCTCCCTCAGGATTGGGGTCGCAGAGCACTCAGACTCAGGCGTAGGCGTCCGTGCCCTGATAATTCTGCGAATTCTGAGAATATTGGGAATACTGATCATCTTGCAGCTTTGCCAGCATATCGAGAAATTGCTGCAGCAGCGCCGACAGGCTGGTGCTATCGGTGGAACTGGTGGAATCCGTGGCGGTGCTGCTGGATGCCGACGTGGAATCCTCGGTGGTGGACGATGCCGTGGTGCTGGCCGACTGGCCTTCGAGCTGCTCCAGGGCCGTTTCGTACTCGGACTTACTGATGGTGCCATCTCCATCGGTGTCCACGGCGGCAAAGATTTTGTCCACGAGATCGGATAACTCGCTGGCCGCGTCCGAGGGCGGCGGCGGACCCATGGGGCTCATGCCGGACGCCTCCATGAGGTTTTTCATGTGCTCTTCCCACGTGGAGCTGGCCTGGGTCTGTTCGGCCTGGCTGATGGCGCCATCCTGATCGAGGTCAAAGATGGACATCATTTGGTCCGCAGTAATTGACAGGCCGGTTTCTTTGGACATGGTATCCGCGGCAGTTTGGCACTCGGTCTGGCTGATGGAGCCGTCTCCGTCCGTGTCCCACTTTTTGAACATGTTTTGCCGCATCTGACTGATGGACATGGAGTCATATCCACCACCGCTGCTAATCGCGCCAATGCTCATGACCTCTCCTTTTCATTATCATTGGGAAATTCCGGTGGGGAAATCTAGTGCTGGCCATCTCCTTTGCCGCTGGTCGCTTTATCTTGACTGGTTACTTGCATCACCCCCTTGGTATTCTTCGCATCCCGAAAGGAGCGTTCACCTTGGCCAAAGAGGATTCCATCTTGACTCCCGGACCTGCGAAGAGAGTAAAGCAGCCCCAAGAAAGCGTCGGCAATCTCTGGGCTGCGGGTATAAACGGTGCTTCTTGGAAGTTGCTCAATATACTTGCGAGATCAGGTGCTATCTTGAATTATGGAGAAAAATCCATACTTTAAAGGGCGCAAGATATATGCCAGACCAATCCTTGGTAACTGTTTAAAATTATTAAAGTATTGTTTAAAATTATTGGAATGGATGTGAAGACAGCAAAATTTTCCCTAGGCCAAGGGGAAAAGCTTGCCGGTTGAGGAAATTTTTTGCCGGCAAAGGTCATGAAAGAATGGCAAAATAAGGGCAAATTGTGGAGATTATGTCGGCGGCCGGAGAAATAGCTTCCCGTTGACCCTGGAACCTGTTGCAAACCCTGGTCTCTCACCGGAGATGGGTCCACCAATCAGCAGAGGTTTCGAGAATGGAAGTTTTAAAGTCAGCCTTTTCTAAAGGGGGATTTAGGGGGATTATCGGGGGCTTACGTAATCACCCCCCTCCCCCCTTTAGAAAAGGGGGGGAAATCTTTCCAATCTAAACTTGTTGGTTAATCCAAAACTATTCGAAAAATCGGTTTTGAAATGGCTTCTAGTCCCCAAAACTCAGGTATACAGAAAGGCGGCAAAATGGGTGATTCCCGGCCAGGCCTGGACCTGCACAGAATCTTTTCCCCCCAGTCGGTGGCGGTCATCGGCGCTTCCACCCGGCCGGAGAGCGTGGGGCGGGCGGTCTTCGGCAATGTCTTGCATTATGACTATACGGGCGTGGTCTATCCCGTGAACCCCAAGACCCGGAGCATCATGGGCGTCCGCGCCTATCCGTCGGTCCTGGAGATTCCCGACCCGGTGGACCTGGCGGTGATCATCGTGCCCAGCGGCGGGGTGGCCCAGGTACTCCACGAGTGCGGCCGGAAAGGGATCCAGGGGGCCATCGTCATTACTGCCGGCTTCAAGGAGTTGGGGGGAGAAGGGATCAGCAAGGAGGCCGAGGTGCTGGCTGCGGCCCGGCAAAGCGGCATCCCCCTGTTAGGCCCGAACTGCCTGGGGATCATCAATACCGACCCCCAGGTCTCCTTGAACGCCAGTTTTTCCCGGCTGATGCCGCAGCCCGGAAACATCGCTCTCGTCTCCCAGAGCGGCGCGGTGGGGGTAGCGGCTCTGGAGTATGCCCAGGCGGAGTGCATCGGCCTCTCCAAGTTCGTGTCCGTGGGCAATAAGGCCGATCTCAATGAGACCGCATTCCTGGCCTACTTGCTGGATGACCCCCAAACGGACGTGATTCTGCTGTACCTGGAGGACCTGGCCGCACCCCAGGAGTTCTGCCAATTGGTCCAGGGAAGCGGGCAGAGAAAACCCATCCTGGCCATTAAATCCGGCCGCACCGCGGCCGGGGCCCAGGCCGCGTCCTCCCACACCGGGGCCCTGGCGGGCTCGGATGCGGCCTATGACGCCCTCTTTGCCCAGTGCGGCGTCTTCCGGGTGGAATCCCTGGAAGAGCTCTTCGATTACGCCGCGGCCTTAGCCACCCAGCCGCTGCCCGAGGGGAACCGGACCGCGATTGTCACCAATGCCGGGGGCTTGGGCATTATGGCCACGGACGCGGCGGTGCGCTACGGTCTGACCATGGCCAGCTTTCAGGAAGAGACCACGAAAGTTCTCCGGGAAAGCCTGCCACCCGCGGCCAATATCCATAACCCGGTGGATGTCTTGGGGGACGCCAGCGACGAACGCTACGCCGCGGCCCTGGAAGGGGTGCTGGCCGACCCCGGGGTGGACGGCGCCATCGTCATCTCCACCCCGCAACTGATGACCAACCTGGCGGCCATTGCCACCAAGGTGGCCCAGGTGGCCGGCCGGCATCAGAAACCCACCCTGGTCTGCCAGATGGCCCTGGGGGAGATTGAAGAGACCCTGACCATCCTCACCCAGGCCCGCCTGCCCCATTACCACTTTCCGGAGGAGACGGCCCGGGCCCTGGCCGCCATGGCCCGCTTCGCCCGGAGCCGCCGTCGGCCCCGCTATGAAGTCAAGGCCTTTACCGACGTGGACCGGGAGAGGGTGAAACAGGTGCTGTCCGAGGTGACCCGGGCAGGGCGGAATTTTGTCCTGGAACCCGAGGCCCACCTGATCTTCCAGGCCTACGGCTTCCCGACGCTGCCCTTCCGTTGGGCGCATTCAACCGCGGAAGCGGCCCTGGCCGCAGAAGAGCTGGGGTACCCGGTGGCGGTGAAGATCGTCTCCCCGGACATCGTCCATAAGGTGGAAGTGGGAGGCGTCAGGGTGTCCCTGCATAACGCCGGGGAAGTGGCCCAAGCTTATGAGGAGATCATGGCGGGGGCGGCGCAAGTCGAACCCCGGCCCGCTCTGGCCGGGGTCATGGTGCAAAAGATGGCGGCCCCGGGCACGGAGATGATCCTGGGCATGACCCGGGACCCCCACTTCGGACCCTTGCTGATGATCGGCCTGGGAGGCACCCTGGTGGAAATCTTTCAGGACGTGATGTTTTCCGTGGCCCCCATTTCCGAGCAATGGGCCCAAAAAATGATCCGGGAACTGAAGGCCTTCCCGCTGCTGAACGGCTACCGGGGCAAGCCCCCCGCAGACCAGGAGATCATCGCCGAGTGTCTGGAACGCCTGTCGCAGCTGGTCCTGGACTTCCCGGAAATCCGGGAACTGGACATCAACCCCCTCATGGTCTTCCCCCAGGGCCAGGGCGCGGCTGTGGTGGACGCCAGGATTTTTGTGGGGTGACATTTAAAGCTGTCAGCGGTCAACTATCAGCTTTCAGCTTATAAGAAAAGAAGCAATATCTCCCGGAAATGCAGAGCATCAGAATGGCGGGCAATGCCCGCCCTAGACTGCTGCTGAGGAAACTAGATGATTCTGCTTAAGAAGCTGTTCACTCCAGTCGATTCCATGGACGCGGCCGAGGCCAGGGAATATCTGGCCGCCCACCCGGAGGGCGCTTTTACGTTGCTGGATGTGCGCCAGCCCTGGGAGTACGAAGAGGAGCATATCCCCGGGGCTACGCTCATACCCCTGCCTCAACTAAGTGATCAATACCAGAAACTGGACCCGGAAAACCCTACCCTGGTTTACTGCGCGGTCGGCGGCCGCAGCCG
>JAKAGH010000106.1 GCA_021817645.1 Deltaproteobacteria bacterium | reverse complement strand
GTCCGTTTTCGGGTTCGGCCGCAAAGACGTGGTCTATGACTATAAGAACGCCCGGCACGTGGTGCTCCAGACCCGGAACATCTTCGAAGCCATCAACGTCAAAGAGGTCAACGACTTGATGGCGGGTCTGAATGCGGGGTGCAAGCTGACGGTCATCGACATCCGCTCCTCCCTGTCGGCCGCCAAAGCCGACCGCTTTCTGCTCATCCGCCCCGGCACCGACTATGCCTTGAACCTGGCGGTCATTCACGAGTTGCTGGCCCACCGGCTTTATGACCAGGAATTTGCCCAGCAGTGGATCAAAGACCTGGATCAGTTGGAAGCCTTTGTCCAGCCTTACACCCCGGATTGGGCCGCGGCGGAAACAGGCCTCGACGCCGCGGCCATCCGGGAGTTCGCCCGGGACCTGGCCCAAGCCAAACCCGCGGTCATCTGGCATCCGGGCTGGATGAACGCCCGCTACCGCAATTCCTTCTACCAGTCCCGGACCGCCTACCTGATCAACGCCCTCCTGGGCAGCATCGGCGCCAAAGGGGGGCTGCCCCTGGCCAATAAGCCGGGAGACGTAGGGCGCAAGGGGCTGAAGAAACTGGCGGACCTCTTTCCGAAACCCAAGGAGCAGCGCGCCGATGGGGTGGGCTGGCGTTACCCGCATTTGGACAGCGGTCCCGGCTTGCTGCATCTGGCCTTCCAGGCGCTTGAGACCGAGGACCCCTATCCGGTGAAGGCCTATATCGCCTACCGCCATGATCCCCTCATGGCCTACCCCGATCCGGAGGCCTTGAAGAAAATCTTCGCTAAACTGGATTTCCTGGCGGCCGTTACCTTTAGTTGGTCCGACACCGCCTGGTACGCCGACGTGGTGCTGCCCCTGTCCACCTATCTGGAACGGGAAAGCATCCTGGCCGGCAAGAACGGTCTCAAGCCCTACTTTTTCCTGCGGCAGCGCGCGGTCAATCCCTATCACGACACCAGAGCCGATTGGGAGATCATCTGCGGCCTGGCCCGGCGCCTGGGTCTGGACCCCCTGGCCTTCGATAAGATTGAGGATATCTGGGAGTATCAACTCCAGGGCACCGGGGTGACCATGGCGGATTTCGCGGCCACGGGCATGGTGTCCCTGACGGATAAGCCTAAATACCGCAGCCGGGACGAACTCAGCTTTAAAACCCCTTCCGGCAAAATCGAGATCATCAATGATCGCTGGGAAAACGCCGGGGTGCCCTCGCTGCTCCCCTATGAGTCCCCGGCAATGCCGGGTCCGGGGCAATTCCGGCTGACCTTCGGGCGTTGCGCGGTGCACACCCAGGGGCACACCGTCAACAACCCGCTGTTGGCGGAACAGATGCCCGAAAACGTCCTGTGGATCAACCAGGAAAAAGCCTCGGCCCTGAAGATCGCCGACGGCGAAGTGGTGGAGGTCCGCAGCAACGGCCACCGGGGCCGCATCAAAGCCAAAGTGACCGCCCTCATCCATCCGGACGCAGTCTTCATGGTGCACGGCTTCGGGCATCTGCTGCCGGTGGAGAGCCGGGCCCGGGGCAAGGGGGTATCGGACAGCGCCCTGATGCCCGGGGGCCTGGATTTGTGGGATAAGGCCGGCGGCGGCATGGCCTTGCAAGAGCATTTTGTCACGGTGAGCAAGGTTTCACCGGCTTAGGGCTGCATGCCCGCCGCGTCAGCGGCAAGAGAGTCTTTTGCCCTGGGCGGTTGGTATTATCTTGGAGAATGGAGGAATGGAGATGTTAAGGGGTCTTGGCTTATTGGTGATCGCGGCTGTGGTATTGGCCGCCGGCAACGTGGCGGCGGAGACCAGAATTAAGTGCGCTTCCACTACCAGCACGCAAAACTCGGGCTTGTTTGATTACATCCTGCCCATTTTCGAGAAAAAGACCGGCATTAAGGTAGACGTGGTGGCCGTGGGCACCGGCGCGGCCATTGCCATCGGCAAGCGCGGCGACGCCGACGTCCTCTTTTGCCACGCCAAGGACCAGGAATTAAAGGCGGTCCAGGAGGGCTTTTTCGTCAACCGTCACGACGTCATGTATAATGATTTTGTGATCATCGGCCCGGCCAATGATCCGCTAAAAATCAAAGGGATGAAATCGGCCGCGGAGGCTTTTAAGAAGATCGCGGCCGCGGGCGCCCCCTTTGTCTCCCGGGGCGACAAATCCGGCACCAACACCAAGGAGCTGGCCCTCTGGAAAGCCGCGGGCATCGATCCCAAGGGACAGAAGTGGTATCTGGAAGTGGGCCAGGGCATGGAAAAGACCCAGCGCATCGCCAATGAGAAGCGGGGCTACACCTTGACCGACCGGGGCACCTGGCTGGCCACCAAGGATAAGGACAAGCTGGATATGGCCATCGTCCTGGAGGGGGACCCGGTCCTGTTCAATCAATACGGAGTCATGGCCGTCAATCCCGAAAAACACAAACAGGTCAAATTCAAAGAGGCCATGCAGTTCGTGGATTGGCTCGTCTCCCCGGAAGGCCAGAAGACTATTGCTGCGTTCAAGGATAAACACGGCAACCAGCTCTTTATTCCTAATGCGAAATAGGCAATGATTTTTGGAGGGGGTAAGGGCCGGTGGCCCTTACCCCCTCCCCCAAACCCCCTCCCCAATCCCATATAGTGGCTTATCACACGTGGATACCATATTACAGGGATTCATCAGCGCTTTTAAGCTCATCTTGGCGCTGGACCCCGAACTCTTAAAAATCATCTGGCTGTCCCTCCAGGTATCGGGGGGGGCCTTGTTGCTGGCCATCCTCTTGGGCCTGCCCCTGGGGGCCTTGATGGCTCTGCGGCGCCTGCCTTTAAGGGGGCTGATCCTCAGTATCCTCAATACGGGCATGGGCCTGCCGCCGGTGGTGGTGGGCCTGGTGCTCTATCTTTTGCTCTCCCGGAGCGGCCCCCTGGGCTTCATGAGCCTCCTTTACACCCCCGGGGCCATGATCATCGCCCAGTTTATCCTCGCCTTCCCCATCGTCACTTCCCTGGCCCATACCGCCATCGTCAATGTCAATCCCATCATCAGGCAGGCGGCCCGGGTCCTGGGGGCCAATCCCTGGCAAGAGGCCCTGACCGTCATCAGGGAGGCCCGGTACGGGATCATCACCGGGGGCATCGCCGGGTTAGGCCGGGTGACGGCGGAAGTGGGCTCGGTAATTATCGTGGGCGGGAACATTGCCGGTTACACCCGGGTGATCACCACCACCATCGCCCTGGAAACGGATAAAGGCAATTTCGATCTGGCCATTGCCCTGGGCATCATCCTTTTGGGCCTGTCGCTCCTGATCAACTTGGCCCTCCGGGCCATCCAGAGGTTGGGCCGGACCTCCTCGGGGGTCATTTTATGGGACTAAGCCTGGAATTGGCGCAAATTTCCAAGACCTATAACGGCCATGAGGTCTTACAGGAGTGCTCCTGGACCTTTGAGCCGGGGTTGACCCATGTGATCATGGGCCCCAACGGCACAGGAAAGTCCACCCTGCTGCGCATCTGCGCCCTGTTGGAGGTCCCGGACCGGGGCCGGGTCAATTTTCTGGCCGGCGGCTTGCCCCTGGCCCCCGATTTGGCGTTGAAGCGCCGCCTGACCCTGGTGCTGCCCGGGGTCGGGGTCTTCAACACTTCGGTCTTCCACAACGTGGCTTACGGCCTGAAAATCCGGGGGATAGGCTCCCGGGAGATAGAAGAAAGAGTGGGGGCCATCCTGGAGACAGTGGGTTTAGCCGCCAAGCGGCGGCAGCGGGCCCTGGACCTCTCCACCGGCCAGAGCAAGCGTCTGGGCCTGGCCCGGGCCATGGTCATCGACCCGGAGGTCCTCCTCCTGGATGAGCCCACCGCTTCCATTGACCAGGAAAATTCGGAGATCATCGAAGGCATCATCAACAAGATTAAGGCGGAGAGAAAGGCCACCATCATCATGGTGACCCATGATCCCATTCAGGCGGAAAGGTTAGCGGACCGGCTGCTCATCATGAAGGAAGGCAGCCTGCTACCCGGATGAAGGATGGAGTTTTGCTGGGAAAAGTTCCAGGTTCCAAGTGAGTGAGATACCCTCCAGGAATTTTTCATAATTTGGGGGTGGGCCGAGGGTCCCTGATAGATTTCCAGGGCGGGCGAGACGCCCGCCCACGGACTTTTATGGATGAGCCAAAGCTCAGCTGCCCAGGTGATGCCTCACCCGGGAGCGTTAGTGCCATTCGATGAAATTTCGGTAGACAATCATGGTAAACAGCAGATAGAGGCCGGTAAGCAGGGCTGTATACCCGAAGATAAAATACATTACCCGGTACCAATGCGGCGGCCCCGCGACCATCACTTCTTCCAGTCTCCCCTCTTCCTGGAGGCGGGCGATCCACAAAGGCTTTTCCTTTGCTTCCTCTTCCAGCTCCACACTGCCCGCGAACATACACTCATTCATGGGGAACATGCCCCGGCGGAAATGGCCGATGGTGAAGTGGATGATGAAGATATAGAGCATGGCCAGCAGGGCCTCGGCCCGGTGAAACAGAACCAGGACGTTGAGAACCCAGCCCGGCAAGAAATAGCTGGTGACCAGGGGGTACATGAGCAGGAGGCCGGTAACCCCCAAAAGGGGCATCCCCCAAAACACCGCCCAGTAGTCAAACTTTTCCCAATAGGTCCAGCGGTCAAAGGCCGGGGGCGGGCCCAGCCCGACGAACCAGCGGATTTTTTGTCCCAGGTGAACCGCATCCGCCCACCGCGGCACCAGGGAATCCGCATCAAACAGGCTGCGGTGCCAGGATTTCCATTCCACCTTGGCCAGGACATAGGCGATGTGAATCACAAAACCGACGATCATCAAGATACCCACCGTATTATGGACGGTGGTGGCGCCTTCATAGCCCCCAAAAAGGTTGACCACACCCTTCCCCCAGGCAGTGGAGTACAGCAGGCGCCCCATACCGGTGACCGCCTGGGTCAGGAAAGTCACCATGATGCCGACATGAAAGAGGCGGTCAAAGATACTGAACCGGACTATCCGCACCTGGTCATTCATTTTCCGGCTCCTGTGCTTCCGGCTTCTCGGGAGGGGACTCCGCCTCGGGTTCCCGCTGCATTTTCTCACGCAGGTGGTGGTAAGATTCCTTCCCCACCCAGACGAGGGTATGGAGGATGAAAAAGCCCAAGGTGCCCACGACCAAGAGGTACATGAACCAGTTGGCGTAAAACAGGGAGGGGAAAGTCTTTCGGGTTTCCAAAGCCCCGGGTTTGGGTTCATGGACTACGTAAGTGGCAAAGGAGGCGTCGGAACCCTCGTGGCACTTGGAGCACACGTAAGCGTGGCGCCGGACGGGGTTCAGAGGGGAGAAGTAATGGGCGATGGAGGCAATGGGCTCACCGCCGTGGCACTGGCGGCAGGTAATGTTGCCCCGGGTAGTGTGGACGTTCCTGGCCTCCTCCGCGTGGCATTCCACACAGCTCTGCGCTTTGTAAAACTTGACAGACCGATGGGCATCGGCCAGGTAAGTGCGGATGCGAATATTTCCGGTCTTGGGGCTATAAGGGAAGGAGGGCCGCAGCACCCCGGGGACGCCGACAAAGGGGCGCATACGCCGGGGCTTGACTTCGTAGTCTTCGTAGTACCCGGTCGAGGCCTCCCGGTCTTTGTATCGCCTGATAGAGGTGGTCACTTCCTCTTGAGCCGGGGCCACCGCCGGAAATACCAGCAGGAGTCCCAGTCCTCCCAGTGCCATCCAAAGGATGCTTCGCCTGAGAAGCCGCTGCGACCTCATTTAGCTTCCCCTTATTTTTTCGGTGACTTTTTGGCGGCTTCCTCTTTCTTAGGCGCCTCTTTCGGAGCCGCAGTCTCGGGGATCGCCATCTTCACAGGCTGCCCCACCGGCACCGGCAGCTTAACCAGGGCATCCCAGGCAGCTTGCAGATACTCGAGGCTCTCTCCTTTGAGAAAATGACACGCATCGCAGGAATTGGGGATGGCCGGGTTGGCCAGGCTATCCTTGGGCAGTAGACAGACGAAGACATGGCTGTGTATATCTCCGGATTCGGCGCTTTTGGCAATCCTGGGCATGTGGCAACCTATGCAGTTGCCGAAGGAGTGAATGGAATGGGCCAGGTTCCTGTTAATAATTTCATGACAGGTGAGGCACTGCTTGGAGCCGGCCTGGACAGTTTGGGACCGAGTGGGGGGCATGCCGATCTGGTGCACAAAGTGACAGGAGGTACAGGTCACCCCTTCTTTAGAATGCGTAGATTGCTTCCAATCCAGATATTGCTGATGGTGGCCTTTGGCAAATTCGTTGGCATAGACCATCTTCACGTCGCCGGCGGCAAAGGTGGTCTCCTTGTAGAAAGGCCCGATGGCCTTGCCGGGCTGGTAGCCCACCGGCCAGCCAGCGCCCTTCACCTTGGTGGATACGCCCCGAGTATGGCAGGAGCCGCAGATCTGCACCGCCACTCCCATGGTCAGCTTGGCCGGGTTGATGATGGTCTGGCGTTTCTCGAAGACCGCGGTCTTGGGTAGGGCCGCGTGCCAGGAACCCGGGCCATGACAGGCTTCGCAGCCAACCCCGGGCTCGATAAAGGTGTTTTTCTCAATACTGACTCCGGTGGCGTGGCAGCCGCCGCAAGTGACAATCCACGGCGCTTTTTTATCCCAATCGGGGTCCCCCTCGCCATAAGACACCCAGCGGTGGGTCTCGATATTGTACTGGATGGGAGGAATATAGAGCTTGCCGTTTCTTTCCACCAGGTAGCGCTGTTTCCACTGACTGCCGATGGTGTACTTGATTTCGTCCTCTTTCGGGATAAAGACCTGGTCCACCGGAATCTTGAGCTTGTCCTTGGCCAGATCGGCCCGGATCACTTTCTCGTCGATGGGGGTGACAATGGCATCCTTGTTCTTCTGGGCGTCCTGCAGCATCCGGCTATGCAGGGTCATCTTCCAGGAGTCGTAGTGCTCCAGATGGCACATTTTACAGGTATCCGAGCCTACGTACTTTTTCGGTTTCTTTTTCAGGGCCTCCACGTCAAAGGGCCGCTCGCCGCAAGCTGCAAATCCCAGGGCCAGCAGACCCACCAGTGACAATCTCCACAGACCGTAACCCTTCATGCCGTCCTCCCGGATTGATGAAGACTATTAGGGAGCCACGATTGCTGGCCCGGATGATTGAAGCGTTCCGCGAACGGATGAGCCATCTCGCAGATTGTTAAAAAATTAAGCCCCTCTACCATTATGTCAAGCCTGAGTAATCTAAAGTACTTAATATATAATATATATCGCCATCATATAGTATAGAAAAAATATCGTACAAAAATTATTTTTTAGATATAGCAGCCTGCAACTTCTCCTTTATACCTCGGCTCTTCCCTGATATTCTCACAAACTAGGTATCTTTCCATGGCTATCTTTGCGGCTTACACCACCAAGACCAAGCTCACCGCCGGGGCGGTCCTCATTCTGGCCGCGTTGCTCCTGGTGCTGGCTTTGGATCTCTCCGGCGCCCTCACCACCTACCGCCTCAAGACCCTGGATCTGCTGTTCCGGCACGTGCCCCTGCCCCAGGCCAGCCCCCAGGTGGTGGTGGTCACCGTAGACCAGCCCGATCTGGATTTTTTTAAGACCCAGAATGTCACCTGGCCCTGGCCCCGGCAGATCTATGCGCCCCTGATCGAGTTTTGCCACCGCAGCGGCGCTAAGGCGGTGATCTTCGACATTCTCTACACCGAGAGCTCGTCTTACGGGGCGGATGATGACCAGATCCTGGCCGCGGCCGCTGGCGCCGCCAGGAATGTGATCTTTCCCTTCTTCCTCTCCAGGGAGGACAAGCCTGCTTCGCCCCAGACCCCGGAGCTTCTGGACAAAGCCGCCCTGGCCATTACCGGCCCTCCCCCCCCGGATTTCATCCACTACCGGTCGCTGCTGGCCCCGATTCCGCCCCTGGTGGCCGCGGCCCGGACCCTGGGGAATGTGCAGTCCCCACCCGATATCGACGGCATCTACCGCCGCCTGCCCCTGGTGGTCCCTTTTCAGGGCCGGATGTTGCCCCTCCTGGCTTTTGCCGCGTTCTCATCCTTACATCCGGGGGAGCCGTGGCGGTTTGAGAATGGGGCCCTGGTCCGGGGGCAGCAGCGGATCCCCCTGGACTCCCAGGGTCAGTTTTTGCTGAAGTACCGGGGTCCCAGCCGCAGCCACCAGCGTTTCTCCGCAGCCAACCTGATTCAGTCCGAGTACCGTTGCCAGCATAACCTCCCGCCTTTGGTGCCTACCGAGGCCCTGGCGGGCAAATGGGTCTTTGTCGGTCTGACGGCCCCGGGTCTGTACGACCTGAAGGCCAGCCCGGTGAGCTCGATCTACGCCGGGGTGGAAGTACACGCCACCCTCCTGGACAACCTGCTCCAAGGCGATTTCCTGCAAACCGTGCCCACATGGCTGCAGTGGGCCTGGACCCTGGTTCTGGTAACGGCCATGGTCCTGACCGTCCTGTTCTTGTCCGGCATGTCCGGCCTGGTGGCCAACCTGGGGGCCCTGGTCCTCTTTAACACCCTGCACCTGGGACTCTGTGTCCTGGCTTTTGCCCACAGTTGGTACGGGGACCCCCTGCTGACGGATCTGGCCCTGAATTTCAGCTTTGCCCTGGCCGCGATCTACAGCTACGCCACCGAGGGCCGGCAGAAACAGGTCATCCGGGGCATGTTCGCCCAATACATGTCGGAAGAGGTGATCAAACATCTCCTGCAACACCCGGATAAACTGAAGCTGGGAGGCGAGCGCCGCCGGGTCACCCTGTTTTTCTCGGACCTGGCCGGGTTTACCACCCTGTCGGAGCATATGGACCCGGAAACCGTGGTGGCCCTCTTGAACGACTATCTCTCCCGAATGACGGACATCATCCTGGAGGAAGACGGTACGGTGGACAAATTTGAGGGCGACGCCATCATGGCTCTGTGGGGCGCGCCCCTGGACCAGGAAAATCAAGCCGTCGCGGCCTGCCGGGCCGCGCTGCGCCAGGTCGCGGCGTTGCAGGACCTGAACCGGCTCTTTGCCGAGCAAAAATTGCCCCTGCTGAATCTCCGCATCGGTCTTAATACCGGGGAAGCCATCGTCGGCAACCTGGGCTCCCAGAAGCGTTTTGATTACACGGTCATCGGCGACACCGTCAATCTGGCCTCCCGGCTGGAGGGCTTGAACAAGTTCTACTCCACCCTCATTATGGCCAGTGAGGCCACCGTGAGCGAGTGCGGCGATCAGGTGGAATTCCGGGAATTGGATTGGGTGGCCGTCAAAGGCCGGGCCACGCCGGTGACCGTTTACGAAGTGATGGCCTTGAAAGGGGAACTCACGCCGGCCCAGAGCGCGGCCCGTAACGAGTTCGCCCAGGGTCTCAAGCTCTTCCGGGAAAAGGCCTTCGCCCCGGCCGCGTCGGCCTTCACCGCCGCCATGGAACACCTGCCGGCAGACCCCCCTTCCCAGATGTTCCGGGACCTCTGCCAGAAATTCCAGGAATCCCCTCCCCCCCCGGATTGGGACAGCGTTTTCCGCCCGGACAAAAAATAATAGGGGTCAGGGGTCAGGGCATGTAGGGCGGGAAAGCGTAGCGCATCCCGCCTTTTGTTATCTGGGAAAAAAGAAACCAAAGGCGGGATGCGTTTCACTTTCCCGCC
>JAKAGH010000105.1 GCA_021817645.1 Deltaproteobacteria bacterium | reverse complement strand
TTCCCCATTTGTTAAATTTACTAATAAAATAAGATACTTGCCTAAAACAGTCGTTTTTGGCCAAATGGGTGCATTTCCCCCCAGTTGCCACCGCTCCGCATTTCCACCAACAGCGGCGCTTGCAGAAGGACCACTTCTTCCATGACCCGTTGCACCACCCGGGCCGTGGCCGCCAGTTCCTTCTCCGGCACCTCAAAGAGCAGTTCATCGTGGAGTTGCAGCAGCATCCTGCCACCCAACCCGGCCTTTAGCAAGGCTGGTTCTACTTCCAGCATGGCTTTTTTGATGATGTCCGCGGCCGTGCCCTGGAGCGGGGTGTTGATGGCGGCGCGTTCCGCTTCCTGGCGCAGGATGCGGTTGCTGCTGTTGATCTGGGGAATCTGCCGCCGTCGGCCCAGCAAAGTGCTGACCCAGCCCTGTTGCCGGGCCTGTTCCAGGGTCTCCTCCAGGTAGGCCTTGACCCGGGAGTGGCGCTGGAAATAACGCTGAATGAATTCGTGGGCCATCCGGTTTCCCACTCCCAGTTGTTTCGCCAGGCCGAAGGCGCTCATGCCGTAGATGATGCCGAAATTGACGACCTTGGCCTGGCGCCGCATCTCGGAGGTCACCAACTCCGGGTGAATACCGAAAACCACGGCCGCGGTCTGCCGGTGGATATCCACCCCTTCCTGGAAGGCCTTGAGCAGCACGGGGTCCCCGGAAAAGTGGGCCAGGAGCCGGAGTTCCATCTGGGAATAATCGGCGCTGAGAAAGACCTGCCCCCGCGGCGTGATAAAGGCCTGGCGGATTTGGGCTCCCAACTCCCCCCGCACCGGAATATTCTGCAAATTGGGGTCCCGACTGGAAAGCCGGCCGGTGGCGGCCACGGACTGTAAAAAGGTGGTATGCACCCGGCCCGTAGCCGGATCGAGCAGCCGCAGGAGCGCGTCCACATAGGTGGCCTTGAGTTTCCCCAAACTCCGGTATTCCAGGACTTTGGCGGCAATGGGGGCCTCCGGGGCCAGACTCTGGAGCACCTCACTGTCGGTGGAATAACCCGTCTTGCCCTTGGTTTTCTTCTGGGGCGCAATCTGCAACTTCTCAAAAAGGATGCGGCTCAATTGCTGGGGGGATTGGATGAGAAAAGGCTCTCCCGCAGCCGCATAAATCTCCTGTTCCAGCCGCTGCATCTCCCCTTCCAGATCCTGGGCGAAATGCCGCAGAAAATCCTGGTCCAGGAGCAGGCCCCGGGCTTCCATGTGGGCCAACACCGTCAGCAGGGGGAGTTCCAGGTCACGATACAATTCCCAGAGACCTTCTTTCTTTAAATCCGCCTCCAGCAGCGGCCAGAGGCGCAGGGCGGTCTCAGCCCGCTCCCCGCCATAGCGGCCGGCCAGCTCCGGGGCCAGGTCAGCGGCGGCCGTAGGCCGCCCCGCCAATTCCTTAGGCCCCGGCAGATTGACCCCCAGGTAATGCAGGGCCACATTTTCCAGGTTCTGTTCATAGCGCACCGGATTGCGCAGGTAGGAGGCCAGGAGGATGTCCCCGCGGAGTCCGGCCGGGTCCGGCGCCGTCCGGGAGGCAGCCAGCATGGCGGTTTTTAAATCCGCGCCCACCTTATTGATGCGGGGATCAGTCCATAATGGAGCCAGTTTCTCCCACACCGCCTGAGAGGATAGTTCCCGGTTAAAGAGGATATACGCGCTTTCCCCCGGCCGCCAGGCCAGGCCCAATCCGGCCACCGGGGCCAGGACCGGGTGCTGCTCGCCCAGCACGAAGAACAGGGACATCGCCCCGCTTTCCCGGATGCCTGCGGCCACCTGCTCCAGGTCCTCCAGGTTTTGCACCAGCAGCAGGGTCCCGGCCTGGGGGGCCTCAGACCCTAATTCCTTATTGAACTTGCTGAACTCCAGTTCCAGAAAGAGCTGCCGTAAGGCCTCCCGGTCCCAGGGGCCGGGGCGTAACGTGGCCGGGTCCGCGTCCAGGGGCACCGCGCACTCCAGCAGCGTCAACTTCCGGCTCAAGCGGGCCTGGTCGGCAAATTCCCGGAGGCGCGCTTTCAAGGCCTTTTCCTTAATTTCTTCCACGTGGGCCAGCAGATTCTCCAGGCTGTGGTACTTGGCAATGAGCTTTAACGCCGTCTTCTCCCCGATGCCCGGGACCCCGGGGATATTGTCGCTGGCGTCTCCGGCCAGGGCCCGCACCTCCACCAGCTCCTCGGGATTGAGGCCGTATTTTTCCTGGATCACCTCTGGGTCATAGCGCACGTCCTTCATGGGGTCCCACATGGTCACCCCTTCCTGCACCAGGGGCAGCAGGTCCTTGTCCCCGGAGATGATCTCCACCCGGAACCCTTGCTCTTTGGCCCGATGCACCAGGGTGCAGATGATATCATCCGCCTCAAAGCCTTCCAGGACCAGGGCCGGCAGGTTCAGCCCTTTGATGATCTTCTGAATATAGGGCAGCTGCATGGCCAGTTCGTCGGGCATGGGAGGGCGGTGGGCCTTGTATTCCGCATATTCTTTATGCCGGAAGGTAGGCCCCTTGGCGTCGAAAGCCAGGGCTAAATATTGGGGCTGCCGCTCCCGGAGCACCTTGAGGAGCATGTTGGTGACCCCGAACGCGGCGTTGGTGGGAAAACCCTTGGAATTGGTAAGAACCCGGATGGCGTGATAGGCCCGGTAGATATAGGAACTGATATCAATCAGGTCCAGAAGCGGCTTGGTTTTGGGCATTTTTAGCTTATACCGCTACCGGACATCCCTGTCAATTGGCAGGGGGATGGTAGGGTGAGTTCCAAAAGCCAAGCGATCAGCTATCAGCCGTCAGCTTTCAGCTAAAAAAATTAGCTTCAATTCTTTGGCTGAAAGCTGATCGCTGATAGCTGAAAGCTATTATCCCCTCGGCTTCGCCCAGATTTCCAAAACGGTAAGCTGCATGAAGCGTTTGGACGCGGCGGAACGGATGATGGCCACCGTGTCCCAGCCCCGGGCGGTGCCGCCCACGGCCATGACTTCTTCCCCTTCGGGGATGAGGCCCGCGTCCACGGCCTCCATGACGATTTCGCAGGCGACCTTCAGACCCTGGCCCAGGCGGCGCAGGGTATTGGCGATGACCAGGGTGGGGGCGCTGCCTTTGAACAGATCCGCCAGGCTGGTGTCCAGGGAGTGGGTGAGGATGGTGGCCTTCAGCACCTTGCCGCCGCAGCGCACGACCTCCTTGTAATTCTCCTCCAGGAACTCATCGATATTGGGTCCTTTGAAGCCCACGGAATGGCCTACCACCACCAGATTGACATCCCGGCTTCCTTCCAGCCGCGAGGCCGCCAGGGCGCCGCTGGCGCCGGTGGTGGAAGGCACCACCAGGTGGCGGAAACCCATGCCCACGGCCTTTTCCAGGAGGTCCAAACAAAAGCCGGTGTTTTCCGGACCGGGCTTGGCGAAGTAGTACGTTTCCCTGGTTATCATGATCATTCTCCTTTCCTGCCTATGATTGTTCAAGGTTTGGTAACCCAGGCTTTCCGGCCTGTGCGGATTCACGGGGCGGGCGAGGACGCCCGCCCTACCAATCTTTCATAACCTCTGGGTAGGCCAACGGCCCAACGATTGTCTAGAATAAGTCAATAAGGTGCTGGGGCAGCCGTCTCTGCCCGCCTGCCGCCATGGGGAGCACGGAGGCCCACTCCACCAGATTTATCATAATTCAGGGGTGAACCAAAGCACATGCGCTACTGTCATAAATTCCGGCAAAATTATTTTTTAATTTTTATGAAGATACCGATAAGCAATACCACGAGCATTTAATTCGGGAAAATCCGCTTATGAGCCATTTGCATCTGCAAGACCCCACCGGGAAACTGACCCAGGTCCGCCTTGCCGGCATCCGTCTGTTCGGCCCGCAGCAGGCGCTGCTTGCCGACTTTACCGATAAATTAAGCCTGGAATCCATCAAAAGCGCATTCCGGGAAAAGGCCCGGCGCTATCACCCTGACCTGCAGCGCCATGAAGCCCCGGAATTGCGCGAGAAAAACCGGCATCGCTTTATCCAGGTCAAAGAATCCTACGAATTGTTGAAAGACTTTGTGGCCGGTCATCAGCCCCAGCCGGAACCGGCGGCCGTCCGGCCCAAAAAAATCATTGCCGTGGGCGGGGCCAAAGGGGGCATCGGCAAAAGCACCTTGACCACCAATCTGGGGGTTTACCTGGCCGGGCAGGGCCGGCGCACGGTCATGGTGGACCTGGATTTGGGCGGGGCCAACCTGCACCTTTACCTGGGCAAGACCTACGTCAGGAATTGCATCAATGATTATTTCGCCCGGGAGGTGAGCGATCTGGAGGATTTGCTGATCCCCACCCAATACGGGCCCCAACTCATCGGCGGCGACAGTTCCCAACTAGGATCGGCGAACATCAGCTTCTGGTCCAAATTGAAGTTGATCAAATCCCTGCGGGAGATGGACGCGGACTATGTGATCATCGACCTGGGCAGCAACACCTCTTTTAATATCCTGGACTTCTTCCTGGCCGCGGATTCCCGCCTGGTAGTGACTACCTGCGAACCCGCGTCTTACCTCGAGGCCTACAATTTTATCAAGGTGGGGCTGCTGCGCCGACTTAACCGCCTGTTCGGGGGAGAATCCGCAGACGCGGGCAAAAAAAACCATGCCTTACAGGAATTGATCCATGAGGCCACCATGGCCGCGCATGGCGCCAAGGCCAAGGATATCCCCACCCTGCTGCAAATGGTGCAAGAACGCCACGCCGATTATCTACCAGCCCTGCAAAAGGCCATCGACACCTACCAACCCTGCCTGGTGGTCAATAAAGTGGCCGACATTGGAGAAGTGGAGCCGATAGTCCGGCGTATCCAGGATGTTTCCAGAAAGATGCTGGGCATCAAGGTCAGGTGCCTGGGCACCCTCCCCTACCTGGAGGAGGTAAAAAAGAGCACCCTGGAGCTGGTGCCCGAAGTGGCCAGAAACTCCTGGGGCCCCCTGGCCCAAAAAATGGCTGCCATCAGCAAAAACCTTTAGGTCTGCCGGGGGCCTGGGGGAAGCTGTCAGCTTTCAGCTATCAGCTGAAAAGCTCTGGTTCCTTATTTCCTCAGTTTTCCATTAAGGCTCACTTGCCGTATATTGTCATTCCCAATCACAAATCGGGAATAGTTCCTCATGGGCCTGCAGCCCACTCACAAAGCTTGAAAATTTCAAGGGTGTCGCTATCTTAACCTTGAACTTTGAACCTTGAACTTTGAACTTTTCAGGACCGGTTTCTGTATTTAGCTGATAGCTGATAGCTACCCACTCAAGTCATCCGGTAGAAAAACCACTTCCCGTTCCAGAGCTATACCCCTGGTCCGCCAGATATTCTCCTGGATGTCGGCGATCAGGCCCTTCACCTGCGCCGCGGTGGCGTGGCCCTGGTTGAGAATGAAATTGGCGTGTTTCCGGGAGACCTGGGCCTCGCCCAGGCGCCGTCCCTTCCAGCCCGCCTGCTCGATGAGAGCACCCGCAGCCGGACCTGGCGCCGGGTTCCTGAAGACGCTGCCGCAGCTCCGGGGGTTGGCGGGAAAACGGGCTTTCCGGGCCGCTAAAAGCTGCCGCATCTTTTCCTCTATCTTCTGCGGCGGGGCGGGCGTATTGAGGGCAAACTCCGCTTCCACCACCAGCCAGTGGGGAAAGTTGAGGAGCAAAGAAGAACGGTAGCCCAGGTCCAATTTCCGGGCTGGGAATTCCAGCAGCTGCAATTGGGGGGTGGCCACCCAGACCCGGCGGAGAAGTCCCGCCAGATTCTGTCCGTCCGCACCGACGTTGAGGCGCACCGCGGCCCCCACCGTGCCGGGGATGCCCGCCAGAAACTCGAAGCCGGAAAACCCTAAAACTGCGGCATAGCGGGCCAACCGGGGCAGAGCCACCCCTGCGCCCACGCGTAACGTCTCCCCCTGCCGTTCCAATTTTTGCAGGCTTTTGGCGAGATGCAGGGTCAGGCCCGGCAGCCCCGCGTCGTCAATAAGGATATTGGAGCCCCGGCCCAGGAAAAACAAGGGCCAGCCCCGCCCGTAGGCCAGCCGCATGAGCCCATAGACCTCCTCCAGGTCCCGGGGCACGGCCAGAAACCGGGCCGGCCCCCCGATCTTCCAGGTGGTCAGGGGCGCCAGGGGGTGGTTTTCCAGGATGGTTTTAGGCATGGAATTGGATGGAGAAAAAATGGCCGAGCGAGTCATGAGCTAATATCTCAGGTTATCAGGTGCGGCTGATGAATTTTTGGGCTTCCTCCGCCGCCTTGACTTCCTGCCCGCGGGCCGGTTTTTCCCCTAATCTCCCCTCAACTTCTATTTTGTGAGGAGTAAGGGTTACTTTATAACCCAGCACGTGGAGGATGTCAGCCACCGTGCGTAGAGTAAGATTACGGCCCCCATTGAGCAATTGGGAGACGAACCCTTTGGTCTTGCCCAGACGGTCGGCCAGTTCTTTCCGGGAGACCTCTTCTTTATCCAGCAGTTCGCAGAGAGTTTCCGTGACCTCCATGATTAAGTCTCCTTGGGCCATCAATCTAGCAAATTCGGGGTCCTCCAAAAACTCATCCATCAAAGTCCTTTCAGGTTCTTTGTTCATATTCATCGCATCCAAGACCTCTGCAAAAATCCTCCAGTTTGTCATTCTGAGGGAGCGAAGCGACTGAAGAATCTCGTAGGCACCAGTAAATGCGAGATTCTTCACTCCGCTTCACTCCGTTCAGAATGACAGAAAAGAGACTTTCGCAGAGATCATAATCCTTATTTAATGGACCCCAAAGCAGTTTACATAAACGTAAACACCTGTCAAGAAAAAATCAAGCTCCTTTGGAAAACTGACACTGCATTATGTCTCTCTGCAACTGCCTGGCCCGCCTTGACAAATCCGGGTAAACAGGGTAGCTTTTGTGGCAACAAAGGGGGGAGAAATGATAGGATCGCGCCGTCTGGGATTAAAGATTTTTGTCGTTTTGGGTTTCCTCTCCATCTGCTCTCCGGCTTTGGCCGACACTCCCCCGGTGGCTTACGTGGACCTGAAATATCAACTGGTGCGCAAGGGGCTGGACAAGAATTACGTCAACCAGGTCTTTGCCGACTCCCGCAACGAATTTCTCCCCGACGTGGTGCGCAAAATCGCCTACCTGCGGAAAGAGTCCAAGGACATTTATAAGAAATTCCTGACCCCCCAGGTGGTGGCCCGGGGCCGCGCCTATATGCAAGAGCACCGGCAGGAGTTGGCCAAGGCGGAGGCCCGCTTCGGGGTCGCCCCGGAAGTGATCGTGGCCATCCTCACGGTGGAGAGCGATTTGGGCAATGCCACCGGCAAGTATCCGGTCTTTAACGTCTTCGCGTCGCTTTCGGTCATGGATAGTCCGGAAGTGATCCGGGAAGTGGGCCTGGACCCTGCCCTGCAGGGCCGCCTGCGCAAGAAAGCGGCCTGGGCTCAAAAGGAGCTGCAGGTCTTCCTGGAGTATTGCCGGTCTAAGCACCTGGACCCTTATTCTTATAGCGGCTCCTGGGCCGGGGCCATGGGGTTCTGCCAGTTTCTTCCTTCCAGCCTGAAAAGCTCCGGCGTGGATGGAGACCGCGACGGCCGGGTGGATCTCTTCACCCACGCGGATGCCATTTCTTCCATTGCCTGCTATTTGCACAAAAGCGGCTTTAACCCGGGGAACCGTGCCTCCTGGCGCCGGGCCGTCTATAGTTATAATCACTCCGAGGCCTACGTCGACACGGTGGTCACCCTGGCCAGCTGGTATTAAAGTGAAGTGATATTTGGGGGAAGCGGCTAAGGGCCACAGGCCCAAACCCCCTTCCCCAATCCCTTATATTTGTTTATTGGTGAAGACATATTCTGCTTTAAGATTTATGCGGGTTGGGGAGGGAAGCGTGGGGGAAGCGGCAGGGACATGGTAGGGCTGGCGTCCCCGCCCGCCTTTAGTCCCTGGCCCCCCTCCCCCCAACCTTAACCAAAGGACCTGAACATGCCAAAGAGTGCGAAGGTGGGGATCGTTATGGGCAGCTTCTCGGATTGGCCCAGCCTGGAACCGGCCGCGGCTTTGCTTAAGGAATGGAGCATTGGCGTGGAAGTGACGGTGGCTTCGGCACACCGCGCGCCGAAACGGGTTCTGGCCTATGCCCGGGAAGCCGCGGGCCGGGGGGTGCAGGTGATCATTGCCGCCGCGGGGCACGCGGCCCATCTGGCCGGAGTCCTGGCCGCGGAGACCACCCTGCCGGTGATCGGCGTGCCTCTCCCCGGCTCAGACCTGAAGGGTTTGGACAGCCTGCTCTCCACGGTGCAGATGCCCGCGGGCGTGCCGGTGGCCACCATGGCCCTGGGCGCGGCGGGGGCCAAGAACGCGGCCATCTTTGCCGCCCAGATCCTGGCTCTGAGCGACCAGAGGATCAGGGATATCTTGAGCGGCCACAAACTGATCCTGGAGCAGAAAGTCCTGGAGCAGGCGGAGCAGATACCCCAGGAGTACCGGCTTAAAGAGTAAGCAGGGAGCAGGGAATAGAATGCCCCTGGGTCTTGTTCTCCACTGCTCACCGCTCACTGCTCGCTATCTTCTGATTCTGTCACCATAAATTTAAAAGGTTGGATCATGATCTTTTCCTCCATGGTGGACCTGGCCGTTGATCTCTCGGCCCTGCGGCACAACTACCGGCAATTGCGGCGGTTGTGCGCCCCCGGGGTGCGATTCATGGCCGTGGTCAAGGCGGACGCCTACGGCCATGGCCTCCTGCCCGCGGCCCGGGCGCTGGCCGCGGAGGGTTCAGACTACCTGGGCGTGGGGTCCCTGGAGGAAGGGCTGGCCTTGCGGGACGCGGGCCTGAGCCTGCCGGTATTCCTGCTCCTGGGCATCTTGCCCTCGGAGGCGGGGCCAGTAGTGGCCGCGGACCTGGACGTGTCTTTGTTCCGCCTGGATGTGGCCCAGGCCCTGGCAGCCGCAGCCGCGGCCCAGGGGAAAAAGGCGCAGGTGCATCTCAAAGTGGACACCGGCATGGGCCGGCTGGGCCTGATGCCTGAGGAAATCTTGCCATTCCTGGACGGGCTCCGGTCTTATCCCCAGTTGGAGGTTTTGGGCCTGACTTCCCACCTGGCAGTGGCGGACCTGGAAGATAAAAGTTATACCTTAAAACAACTGGAGCAGTTCACCGGGGTGCTCCAGGCCGCCCGGGACCAGGGCTGGGCCTTGCCCCTGAGCCACATCGCCAACAGCGCCGCGCTCTGGGAACTGAAAGACGCGCATTTCGCTCTGGTGCGGCCGGGGATCATGCTCTACGGCTCGCCGCCCGCGCCGGAACGCCATATTCCGGTCTTGCTCAAACCCGTAATGTCCCTGGCCACCCAGGTCCTGCAGGTGAAGCGCCTGGGGCCGGGGGAAAGCATCAGCTATGGCTGCACTTTTACCACTTCAGATTGGTGCCGCCTGGCCGTGCTGCCCATCGGCTACGCCAACGGCTACAGCCGCCTCTTCTCCAACCGGGGCGAAGTGCTGATCCGCAGCCTCCGCGCCCCCATCCGGGGCCGGGTGTGTATGAACCTGACCATGGTGGAGGTCAGCCACCTGCCGGAGATCGAGGCCGGGGAGCCGGTCATCCTGCTGGGCCAAGGCGACGGAGCCCGGCTCACCGGCGACGAGTTGGCCGGCTGGGCCCAGACCATCAGCTACGAAAGCTACCTGGCCCTGGGCAAC
>JAKAGH010000104.1 GCA_021817645.1 Deltaproteobacteria bacterium | reverse complement strand
GGCCGTGATAGGCGCAGACGCGGTGGGTGGGGTGAGGCGCAGTTCTCCGCCTCCGACCCGCACCTTGCCTTCCTCCAGGGGTAAGCCCGCGGGAGTAAAATAGGCCAGGCTGGCTTGTTCCGGGATAGGTTTGGTAAAGCCCACTCCTTTCTCGGAACAGCCGAAGCAGGGGCAGCCGGTACCCACCGGCCAGCTCCGGGGGCCGACGTCGCCGAAGAGTTGTTCCGGGCAGTTGTTAAAGGTCTCCGGACCCTTGCAACCCATTTTGTAAAGGCACCAGCCCCGGCGGTGGCCCTCATCCCCGAACTCCAAGACAAAGCGGCCGGCGTCGAAATGCGCCCGCCGTTCGCAGCCCTCGTGGATCAGGCGGCGGTAGGCAAACACGGGCCGGCCCTTGTCGTCCAGGTCCGGCAGCTTCTTGAAGGTCAGGACATAAAGCACGGTAGAGAGGAAATTATAAGGGTTCGGCGGGCACCCGGGGATATTGATCACCTTGAATTTCCCACCCAGCGCTTCCTGGGTGGATACCGCACCTGTGGGGTTGGGAGAAGCCGAAGGGATGCCGCCCCAGGAGGCGCAGGAGCCGATACTGATGACGGCCATGGCCTGGGGCGCGGTCTCTTGTAAAATTTTCATTACCGGTTTACCGCCGACCTGGCAGTAGATCCCGCCATCCTTGGTGGGAATGGAGCCGTCCACCACCAGGATGAATTTGCCTTTGTTGTCCGCAATGGATTTTTTTCTGGCCGCTTCCGCCAATTCACCCGACGGCGTACTCAGGGTCTCGTGGTAATCCAGGGAAATGAGATCGAGAATGAGTTTTTCCACGGTGGGGTGGGTGGAGCGGAGCAGGGTTTCGGAGCAGCCGGTACACTCCTGGCCCGAGAGCCAGATAACCGGCGGCTTCTTGAGGTTCGCCACCGCTTCCGCGATCTGGAGCCCCGCGCCCAGGGGCAGCCCCATGCCGGCTGCCGCCACCGCACAGAACTTCAGAAAATCCCGGCGGGAGACCATGCCATAATGGTCCGGCAAATGCCGATGCTTCTTCTCCTTCATATGCTCTCCTGGTTTAATGGAAAGTGGTTAAGAATAATGATAAAAACAAAACAGTTAATAATTATGGCACCCCATTTGGGGACGATCACCTCTAGACATATTAGGGGATAAGTGTTGCCTCATGCAACAGTTAATTAAGCCATTCTTGCCGTAGGTGCGATTTTTTGACATTGGCTCGGAATGCCTGCCTTTCGCCAGATAATTGGCGCATCGCAGTGATTTTTGGAGGTTTAAGAAGGTTTTGCTTTGTGCGCCCCTCCTGCAGTAGGCAGACGCAGCTGAAGCCTTAGATCAGGAGTACATCATGGTTAACCACAACCACCGCAGACCGGTTTTCTTGGGCAGGCTGCCGTCACCACTCCAGGCGCAAAAAAAAAACCGGGCCCGGCAGATCAACTCCTGCCAGGCCCGGTTTTAGCTAAAGTGCCGGTTTAATGGCCGCCTGGCCCTATTCCTCTTCCAACTCGACGCCGTCTCTCTCAAACTGTTCATCCCGGGCGGCCCGGGCCTGGGCTTGCTCCTCTTCGCTCCAGGGCTCGTAGTCCAGGCAATTGGCCACAAGTTCCCAGAGGTACAGGGTTTCCCCATAATTGCCCATATCGAAACCGGGGACGTTCTTTTTGAATTGCCCCCCCAGACCCTTCATGATCTGGTCCCGGCAGTTGTGGCAGGGGGCCACCACGATCTCGGCGCCGGTATCCCGGATCTGGTCCGCTTTCATCCGGCCGTAATCCAGGCGTTCCTGGTCATAGGGCATGGCCCAGGCGCCGCCGCCCGCGCCGCAGCACAGGTTGTTCATGGGGTCGTCGCACATTTCCCGGTAGAGACCTTCCCCAAAGCACTGTTGGGCGATCCAGCGGCTCTTTTCCCCCATATGGTCGCCAAAGGCCATCTGGGACTTGCGCACGTAGTTGCAGGGATCATGCACCGTGAAGGTCTCGTGATACCTGTGCGTATTGAGCTTGATCCTGCCTGCCTTAATATACTCCTCCAGCAGGTCCATGACGGTGACTACTTTGAATTCGTCGTAGACTTCCGGAAACCAATTTTTGAACCCGAACCGGGTTGCATAGTAGGCGTGCCCTCATTCGGGGTACAAAATGGTTTTACACTTGAGGCGCCGGGCGTTCTCGATGACCCGGGCCACTTGTTTCTTCATGGATTCGTCGTCGCCGGAGAACAGGCCCCAATTCACTCCTTCCCAGTTGGTGGAGGACACGGTCCAGTCTTCTTTGGCGGCATAAAAGATGCGCCACCAGAACTTCATGTCGTCCGGTTCGCCGAAGGGCTCCTTGGAGTTGACCGTGACGATGATGTTGGCCCCTTCCTTGTCCACCGGCACGTAGAATCCGGGGGTGGGCTGCTCCTCGTCGTTTTCCATCTCCACGCCCAGGTCCGCCAGCAGGAAGCGGAAATCGTCTGTGGGGATGCCCAGATTGTTGCCCCGCTCCAGGTTCATCATGGTGCCCTTATGGATGGGGCCGGGGACTTTGTCCCGCTCCCGGGCGGTGCGGCAGGCCCGGAAGGTCTTCATCAGTTGGATGCCCATGGGGCATTGATACTGGCAGCGGCCGCACAGGGTGCAGACCCAGGGCCACTTGGAGTCGATGACCTCCTGCTCCATGCCGAAGACGATGGCCCTGATGGCCTTGCGCGCGTCCCAACCCGGGACCAGGCCGGTGGCGGGGCACCCCCCGGAGCAGGTGCCGCAGGTATAACAACGGTCCGCCAATTCGGGGCTGATGCCGCCGATGCGGCGGTGCTCCCGGTCTGCTTTTACCCAGTTGCGGGCTTCTTCTGCCATGTTGCCTCCAAAAAATGTTTCTTGAACAACTAACTCTGTTTTAAATAGGGTCATCTCCAAATCCCCCCTACCCCCCTTTTTCAAAGGGGGGGTTTAAAGTCCCCCTTTGGAAAAGGGGGATTTAGGGGGATTTTGGTTGGCACGGCAAAAGCCGGCGCCACCAAAAAATACCTTAACTCAAAAGGTTCCTGACTTGTGAGTAAAACTAAATTGACGCAGCCTTAACTTTGAACCTTAACCCTTGAACCTTGAACTTTTCTGACCAGTTCCACCAGTCCATTGGTTAGTATTTCTCCTTGCGTCTTTGCGCCTTGGCGTCTTTGCGTGAGGCCCCTCTTTTCTAAGCCGGGGACCGGAGAAACTCCTTAACCAGGCGCTCCCAGCCTAATTCGGGATACTGGCCGTAGATGTCGTCGACCATCGTCCCACCGGACTGGAGAGTGGCGCCCACCGCAGGTTCCATCATGGATATCAATCGCAGGGATTCCTCTTCGATCCAGGGGGCGCTGGCTTCGCCGGAAACCAGATGATTCAGGTCCGGCTCCAGGTTGGTGGGCGCAATCATCATAAGCCAGCCGTCGCCATACGGGTCGTCATGGACCAGCCCCGGCCGGTTCAGGACTTTGGGGTTCACCGCTTCGATGACCCCGTATACCGGGGCCAGAACCGGCGCTTTTTCTCCCTGCCGGAAGAGCGTCAGCGGCGACATCTCCCGGCGAATTTCCTCGCCGGGCACCGGCAGCACGATCCCATCGCCGGGGCCCAGGAGCTTCTGGGAAAAGTCGTCCATGCCCAGTCGCAGCACCCCGCCGCTTTCTTGAGCCAGCCAGGTATGGCCCCGATGGAGATACCGGGAGGTCGGCACCTGCAGGCCGAAGACTTCTTCAAAATGCTCCATCAGTTTGGCCAAACTGACGGCACAGCCTTTATATTCCGGCATCCGTTCAATGGGGTCCAATCCCGCGTCCACCAGCAACTGCAGCGCCTCTTCCCGGCAATGCCGCGGCAGGAAGGCCGTCCCCGGCCTGACCCGGTCGGACCACACCACCCTGGCGGTAACGGTTCCCAGAGAGCTACTGGTCTGGATCTGGTCTCCCGGTCTCAGCCCCAGATTGCGGGCATCCTGGGGATTGAGTTCGAGATAGATTTCCGGGGCCTCCCGGAGAGAAGGGTGACGGCCCGTCTGGCCGCCGGGGAGGGCCCGGGCAAAGGTGGTGCCGATGGTCAGCCAGAAAGGATGGTCCTCGTCCGTGACCGCGGCCTGGCGGCTGAGGTTGGCCAGCAGATGGTCCACCGCGTTGATAAAGTCTCCGGGGGCGTTGGTGGCCAGGGAATGAAACAGGAGGCGGCCGGGTTCGATGCCCGCTTCCGCCAGCAGTTCCTGGGCCTGCTCCACCGCCCATTGGGCGCAAACATTGCCGTGCGTCGATTTGCAGTTGTCCCGGGGGCACCCCAGGACCAGCACGCCGTCCGCACCCGCGTTAAAGGCCTGCAACAGGTAATCGGGATCAACCTTGCCCGCACAGGGAATTTTTATGGGGGTGAAGCCCGGAGGCAGGGCCGCGGCCTGGAATTGCACCGCGGTTTCATAGGCCTCCCAGGCGGAGTTGCGGCACATAAAGGCCACGATCCGGGGGCTGAGCTGCGGGTCGAAGGCCTCCAGCAGGCCGGTCATTTGCGCATCGGTAAAATTCTGCACCTGAATGGCGTCATTGGGGCATTGGCTGGCACAAATGCCGCAGCCCTGGCAGGCCAGTTCATTGACGACGGCCCGGTTGTCCCAGGTAATGGCGCCGTGCGGGCAAAAACGATAGCAAGTGAGGCACATCACGCACTTGCCCCGGTCCACCACCGCCCTGAATGCGGGCGCGTCCACCTGGCCCTGGCCCAAAAGGGCTTGAACCTCCACGACTGCGGCGCTGACATCCGCTTCAGTCTCTTCCAGGTCCATGATCCTCCGGCTCGGGCCGATGACATAAATGCCCCTGCGGCTGGTGGCCACCGGCAGATGGTGCACATTATCCTCTTGGAGAAATCCCCGGGGGCCTAGCGGCAGGCGCAGAAGCCCGGCCAACTCGCGGTTGTCCGGCGCGGCCCGGTATTGGTCGGCAAAAACCACCAAATCGATCCCCAGCTTAACTTCCTCCCGCAAAGTCGGCTCCAGGAAGGATAGCGCCAGTCCCTCATCCCCGGCGCTGACCGCGGGGCACTCCTGGACCTTGATAAGCGTCAGGCCCGCTTCCTGGTTGGCCCGCAGTTCCCGCTGCAGACCCGGGGCCGCCAGCTTGGCGTCCCCCACCAGGAGGTAAACCCGGCTGCCTGCCTGAAGCAGCTGCTCTGCCGCTTTCAAGGCCCGGCTCAAAGACAGGGGGTGTCCTCCCCCGGCCAGGCCCACCAGGATGGCGGCGGTCTTGGGAAGTCTCTCTGCGGACCCCTCAGCCAACCGCGCCTCCAACCGGGACAGGGATACCAGGCCTGGATGTTCTGGAGTATCGGCACCGCCCGGAGCTTCTTGGCGCTGCAGCTCCGGCGCCAGAATCAGCGCGCCCACCTGCTCGGTCATTACCCCTGCCGGGGTTTCCAGGCGCACGGTGAAATTGCCGGCAGCGCCCTCAACATCTTTGATTCTGAGAACCTGAAGCGTCTTGATAAGCTGATGTTCCCGGACCTGCCCGACCAGGGAGGCCAGCCCTTCAGAGCCCCCTGTGGCCTCAAGATCCTCCAGGGCCAGGGGTGCGAACTCAGGATGGGGGCTGGCCATGATCACCGGGTAGTTCAGCTGCGCCAATTCCAACGCCGCCTGCAAAGCGGCATAGGAATCACCCCAGACCAATACCTGGCGGCTTACCGCGATGCTTTTCGGGACCAAGGCGAGGGTCCCGGTGAATTGTGCGGCCCCCAGACGAATCAGCTCCAAAGCCTTGGCGCTCCGGGCGTTGGCGTCCGGCTGCCCCAAGGCGGTGGTCAGATCCACCTGCCCCAGGGCTGCCGTTTTGAGTCCCATTTCTTCCGTCAGCCAGCGGGCCAGGGCAGCGCCCCGATGCTCCGGGTCCTTGCCTGCCAGAATCACCGGCTTTATCTCCTGGTCCTCGTTGAGAAAAGCCCTGGCTTGCTCCGCCTGCGCGTCCGCGGGCAGTAAGGGGTCCACGGTCATTACCCGGCAATGGGGCAGAGCCGCCACTGCCTGGGCCAATTCCCGGGAATCGAGCCCCGCGGCGGCCAGTTCCGGGCCGTGGATCATCAAGACATTCACCATGGTTGCAGGATCGGCATGGTTCACGTTTTTGCCTCCAGATATTGACGCGCCTGGCGCACCGATTGGGTCGCCTGGGCGATGCATTCCAGGATGCTTTGGGGGCCGGTGGCGGTTCCGGCCAGGAAAATACCGGGGGCTTCAGCCCGGCTGCCGTTGGCGCCTTCTTTGAGGAACCCTTCGGGAGTCAGTTTGAGGTGCAGCAGGTCCGCCAGTCTGGCATTTTCCGGCCCGGGAGCGATCCCCACTGCCAGGACCACCAGATCGGCCACCCGGAAGAGAGCCCGGCCCTTGGTTTCATCCAGGAACCGCAATTTCAGGCTCCCGTCCGCGGTGGCGGTCACATCGCCGGGCAGGGCCCGGATCAACTCGATTTCCTGCCTGGCCGCGGCCTCGAAATTTTCGGGGTCCGGGCCGACATTTTGCAGGTCCATATAAAAGGTGGATACTTTGCACTCCGGCCAGCGGTGCCGGATCAGCCGGGCCAGACGCAACCCGTAGGCGCAGCAGACCCGGGAACAATACGGATGCTCCTGGTCCCGGCTGCCCACGCATTGGATGAAGGCCACCCGGCGCACCCGCCGGCCGTCCCCGGGCCGGACCAGAGGTTCGCCGCGCCGCAGCATCTCTTCCAGGTCCTTGCCGGTAATGACGTTGGCTAAAGCGTCATTGGCATAAGTGGCCCGGCAGGCAGGCGCGGCCGGCTGATAACCGGTGGCCAGGATGAGGCTGGGGGTCGTAAGTTCCACCACGCTTTCCGGCTGCGCCAAATCAATGGCCTGGGCCGGGCAGACTTCCTGGCAGCGTTGGCAGGAGCCGTCCTGAAAATGGAGGCACGCGGCCGGATTCACCGCATAGCGGGGATGGTTTTCGGCTGAGGCCGCACTCAGAATGGCGCCCGGCGCCGGACACTCATCCAGGCAGAGGCCGCAATCAAAGCAAAGCTGGGGATCGATGACCCGGGGCTGCGACTTCAGGGTCAGGCGATGCAGACCGTTCTCAGAGCTTCTGGCCACCAGTTCCGTGTGGGTATAGAAGGTGAGACCCGGCGCGGCCTGCAGGTCCCGCAGACTCTGTTCCACCAGGCAGGCCCCGCATTTTTGGCAGACATCGGTGGCTTTACAGCAGAAGCCCGCAGCCCGCCCGCCGAAAAAGGGGCTCTTTTCCACCAGGGCTGCGGGCACTCCGGCCCGGCTTAACTCCAGGGCCGCAGTAATCCCGGCAATGCCGCCCCCCAAGACCACCACCGGTTCGACTTTTTCGCTCTTCATAGGAGTTTCCTATTTTCCTCAGGCCCCTGCAGCCTCCAGGACTTTGGCCATCAGTTCGACCTTGCCTTTTGCCTTCACATAGACGCCGTCAGCGAGTTTTTCCTCTCTGATCTGCCGCAGCAGCCGCCCCGCCAGGGCCGCGCCTTTCAGCAACACCTCTTCCGGGTCGTTACCCGCCAGTTCCTGAACCACCTCCGGCGGCAGGGAATAGACCTTGCGGTGCTGCCCCTGGGCGGCCTGCTCCACTTCCTCAGCCTTGGGGACCTTGACGCAGGCCAGGAACTTGACCTCCTGCGGACCCAGCAATTTCTTAAACTGGCGCAGCTTCTCCAGGTCGAAGATAGGCGCACTGATAAAAAAATCCACGCCCGCTTCCAGCTTCTTCTTAATCTTGAGCAGCTGGGGCGCCATGGGGTCGGCCTCCGGAATGAGGACCGCGCCCAGGCAGAATTGGGGGCTGCCTTTAAGCGGCAAACCCGCGCTGTCATGACCCGCCATCAGGCCCCGGGCGATTTGAAGCAGCTGCACCGAGTCCGCGTCATAGACCGGCTTGGCGTCGGGATGATCTCCCAGGCTGACGAAATCGCCGCTCAGGGCCAGGATATTTTCCAGGCCCAGCGCGCCCGCGCCCAGCAGGTCGCTCTCCAGGGCCAGGCGGTTGCGGTCCCGGCAGGTCATGAGGAGCAGCGGCTCCGCGCCGGCCTCCTGGACCAGCCTGGCCGCGGCCAGGGCCGAGAGTTTCATTTTGGCATGCTCGTTGTCCGGAATCCCGAACGCGGTCACCTGGCCGTTTAGCCCTTGGAGCGGGGCCAACATCCCTTTCAGGTCGACGCCCTTGGGGGGGTTAATCTCCATGACGATGGGGAACTTGCCCCCTGCCAAGGCTTCTTTGAGCTTACTCATGGGCGCCGTACCTCCTTTTGTAAGCCGGGTGGATCACCGTGCCCGGAGTGGTGCTCCGCCCGTGGGCGTGCAGCGGCAAGATCGCCTCGATTAAGCCCAGCCGCCCTTCCCCCTCCAGCTTGGCGTAAATTTCACACCAGGCGCAGGCCCGATCCGGATTGACCTCGCACTTACCCCGGATGTTGCCGCCGCAGGGGCCATTGAGCAGCCCCTTGGGGCACATGGTTCTCGGGCAAATACCCCCGGTCAGCCCCAGGTAGCACTGGTGGCAGGCCCGGCAGCGCTCGGTGTAAAACCCTGCCTCTTCGTTGACCCCGATGAAGGTGGTGTTCAAGGCCGGAAAGACCGGTTTCATCTCCGGCAGCGCCGCCAGAAACTGCACCCCCGCGCCGCAGGCCGTGGAGATGACCGCGTCATACGCGGCCACGGTTTCGCTCAACGGCCGGATGAATTCCAGGTCGCATTGGCGCTCCACCGTGATCTCCCCAATCTGTGAGGCCTTGCCGTTTTGTCCCCGGGCGAGCTTCAGCTGAGACGCCAGGAGGCCCACCTCTTTTTCTCCGCCCGCCAGACACACCGCCACGCAGGTGCCGCAGCCCACCACCAGGACCTTCTCATAGGGGGCCACCGCGTCTTTGATTTCCGCAAAAGGCTTCCGTTCCGCGATGATCATCTTTGCACCGCCAGTTCTAGTTCTTTTGGCACTACTACCTCCGGCACCCAGCCCGAATTCAGAGGATTGGGTCCCAGAGCTTTAACTCTTTCCGTCATTTCCTTCACTGCGATCACCCACTTGGGCGCGTCCGAAGCGGCCACCTCGTACATGACCAGGCGCTCCGCACCCAGGCCGCACTCTTCCAGCAGGTGTTGGGCGTATTCTACCCGTTCCCGCGCCCGGAGATTTCCCTCCAGGAAATGGCAGCTTCCGGCCTCGCAGCCGCTCACCATGATGCCGTCGGCTCCGGCCTCGAAGCCCTTCATAATATGCAGGATGTCAATCCGGCCGGTGCACAGGTACTTGACGATGCGCACGTTGGCCGGATACTGCATCCGGGCCGACCCCGCCATATCGGCAGCCGTGTAAGTGCAGTAGGTGCAGATTAAGGCCAGTATCTTGGGACTAAATTCCATCTCATATCCCCTTTTCAACCATTCTCCGGGCGACTTCCCAGCGTTGGGATCTCCTGTAAATCCTGCCCCCTTTAGAAAGGGGGGGTTAAGCTCTGCCAACTTTACCCCCCCGCAGCCGTGTCAAGCTCTCTCCCAAAGTCGTCGTTCGAGTCATCTGCGGGGCCAATCGTAGGCCAGAGGGGGCTGATAGCCCCGATCTTGGCAATAAACTGCTCGTCTAAATTATGCTTCACTTGGATAGCCTTCCGGGGGCAGGCGCTGGCGCAATTGCCGCACCCCTGGCAGGACGCGGCGTCGATGACCGCCACGCCTT
>JAKAGH010000103.1 GCA_021817645.1 Deltaproteobacteria bacterium | reverse complement strand
CAGCCGCCTCTCGGCCTCCTGGGCGAGGGCGCTCCCGGGGCCGGGGCCGTGCATCGGGAAGCAGTATAATGGGGCGTCAGGAGAGAAGCCATGTATAAACTCGTTCCCTCGGTTTGTTCCTATTGCGGCACCGGCTGCGGGGTGTTGTTCAAGGTGCTGGACGGCCGGCTCCTGGGCACCCTGCCGCTCAAGAGCCATCCCTTGAATCAGGGAAAATTGTGCATCAAGGGCTGGAACCTCCATGAATACGTGAACAGCAGCATGCGCCTGCATTCGCCCCGCCTCCGGATTAACGGCCGCCTCCATAAGGTGACCTGGGACCGGGCGCTCCACTTTACCAGCGAGAAGCTCAAGGCCGTCATCGCCCAGCACGGCCCGGACAGCGTCGGGGTCCTGGCATCGGCCAAGGTGACTAACGAGGAAAATTATCTGCTGCAAAAATTCGCCCGCACGGTGGTCGGCACCAACAATGTGGACCACTGCGCCCGGCTCTGACACTCCTCAACGGTGGTAGGTCTTACCGCCGCCTTCGGGAGTGGGGCCATGACCAACTCCATCGCCGAGATCGAAGACGCCGGCTGCATCTTCATCATCGGTTCCAACACTTCGGCTTGCCATCCCCTTATCGCCCGGCGGGTCATCCGGGCCAAGGAGAAGGGCGCCAAATTGATCGTGGCCGATCCGCGGCGCATTCAATTGAGCCTCTTGGCCGATGTGGCCGTCAACCAGAGGCTGGGAAGCGACGTGGCCTTGCTCAACGGCATGATGCGCCTGATTTTGGCAAACGGCTGGGAGGCGCAGGGTTATATCGCCGCGCGTACCGAAGGGTTTGAAGAACTCCAGGAATCTCTGGCGGCCTATACGCCCGAGCAGGTCCAGAAAATTACCGGAGTCAGCCCCCGGGACCTGGAAAAGATGAGCGAATTTTATGCCACGCAAAAACCGTCCACCCTGCTGTACGCCATGGGCATCACCCAGCACACCACCGGGGTGGACAACGTCAAGGCCGTCTGCAATCTGGCCATGCTCACCGGCAACGTGGGGTTTCCCAACTCCGGGGTCAATCCCCTGCGGGGGCAGAACAACGTCCAGGGCGCCTGCGACATGGGAGGCCTGCCCAACGTGTTTTCCGGTTACCAGGCGGTGGCCAATCCCGACCTCAACGCCAAGTTCGCCCAGGCCTGGGGCCGGCCTCTGTCCGACAAGCCGGGGCTAACCATTCCCGACATGGTAAAGGCCATCGACGCCGGGAAGCTCAAAGCCCTCTACGTGGTAGGCGAAAATCCGAAATTGAGCGATCCCGACATGAATCATCTGCGCCACGCCATGAAGAAACTGGACCTGCTGATCGTCCAGGATCTCTTTCTGTCGGAGACCGCCCAGGGCGCGGACGTGGTCCTGGCCGCGGCGGCCGCGGCGGAAAAAGACGGTACTTTTACCAATACCGAACGGCGTTGCCTGCGTCTCAATAAGGCGGTGGAACCGGTAGGGGACAGCCTGCCCGACTGGGAGATCATCAGCCGGCTGGCCACGGCCATGGGGTACCCCTTGCACTACGGCGGCCCGGAGGAGATTTTCCAGGAGATGGCCGCGTTGACGCCCAGTTATGCCGGCATGACCTACGCCAGGCTGGGGATCGACGGGCTGCAGTGGCCCTGTCCCACTGCCGACCATCCCGGCACGCAGTTTTTGCACCGGGACAAGTTCACCCGGGGCTTGGGCAAACTCCATGTGGTGCCTTACCAGGACCCGGCGGAACTGCCGGATGCCGAATATCCTTATTTCCTGACCACCGGCCGGATGTTTGCCCATTACCACACCGGCACCATGACCCGGGTGTCGCCGGCCCTGGACCGGGAGCAGCCCACCGGCTACGTGGAAATCAACCCGATAGACGCAAGCCGGCTGGCGGTGCACGAAGGGGAGATGTTAGTGGTTTCTTCCCTGCGGGGCCGCATCGAGGTCCCGGCTAAAATCACCGCGACGGTGCTGCCGGGCAACCTCTTCCTCCCCATTCATTTCGGCGAAAACCCCACCAACGTGCTGACCAACGCCGAGGCTGTGGACCCCCTGGCCAAAATTCCGGAGTTCAAGGTCGGCAAGGCCCGGGTGGAGAAATTGGTGGAATAGCAAATTTGCAGGATTCCTGCTAATATGTGAAAGGACCTTCCTGAAATGACAAAGCATTTATTCTCAGGGAGAGTACGGTTAAGGCAACAATGTTTTCACGGTTTAAGGGGCCGACTCCTCTTTTGGAGTTTCTTATGAGTCCCGCAAGGAAGAAATATAATCTCGCTCTCGTGGGAGCGGGCCGGCAAGGGATGGCTATCCTGGAGGCCTTGGTGCCCCCCCGGGACGACCAGCCTTTGCACGTGGTGGGAGTGGCGGATCTGAACCCGGGAGCTCCAGGCATTCTGTATGCCTACCGGCATAATCTGTTTGTCACCGTCGATTTCACCGACTTATTTCAACTCCCCGAATTAGACGTCATCGTCAACGCCACCGGCCATCCCGAAGTATCCTTCCAGTTAGATGAACAGCGGCCCGAAAGGATGATGGTCCTCAATGTCGACCGTCCTCTTTCCTGGGAGGATTTCTGGGACCTGATCTCCATGGACCTGTCCGCGGTCAAGGAAGCGATGCCTCTGAAAATCGCCATCATCGGGGGTGGCAAAGGCGGCCACGAGGTGCTGCAGCTGATGGCCGGGGAGCATCGTTTCAACCGGAATATAGAAATCCTGGGCATGGCCGACCCCAATACCGAGGCCCAAGGAATCGCCCTGGCCCAAAAGATGGGGATCCGGACGTTTACCGACTATACCCCTCTCCTGGAGGCCAACCCGGACCTGATCCTGGAACTCACCGGCGACCCGCAAGTGCGGGAAAAAATTATTCAGCAGAAAGGTCCCGGCACCCAGATTATCGACCACATTAAGGCCCGCCTCTTCTGGGATCTGCTATACCGGGAGCATGACCGGCTGCGCAGCAAGATAGAAAGCGAAATTAAGTTAGCCGGCCAGCGCAGCCGCTTTCAGAGAATCTTCGACCACCTGCCCGACCCGGTCCTCGTGTTGAAACCCGATTATTTGGTGGAGGAAGCCAACCTCCCCTTCCTGAGCCGCTTTCACAAGAAGGCCGAAGAGGTGGTCGGCAGGCCTTGTTATGAAGTATTTCATCAGTTTAATGAGCCCTGTGACCGCAAAGGCATGACCTGTCCTCTGCCCGGCGTTTTGGAGAATTGTCAAACCGCCCAGGTTTTACAGAGCTTTGCCAACGCCGACGGCACAATGCGCTTCGATGAAATCACCATGTCCCCTTTATGTCCGCCGGAAGGGACCAAGAAGAGGGTCATCGAGGTTATCAAGGACATCACCCCCCGCAAGGAACTGGAAGAGGCCCTGCAAAGCTCGGAGGAAAGGACCCGGAAAGATAAGGTTTTTCTCGAGACCATCGTCAACGGCATTGAGGATCATATGATGGTCATCGACCTTAATTACCGGATTATCGAAGTCAACCGGGTTTTGCTGGAGACAGTGGGCCTGAAGCGGGAAAAAGTGGTGGGAAAACACTGTTATGAAGTGTCCCACCATTTAAACGCGCCTTGTACTATTCCGGATCATCCCTGCCCTTTGAAAGACGCGGTGGCTATGGGCAAGCCCGCGTCCGCCACCCATGTGCACTTCGATAAGGATGGCCGGGAACGCTATTATCATGTGGTCTGCCACCCCCTGTTCGATAAGAAAGGACGGGTCCATCAGGTGGTGGACCTCTCCCGGGACATCACCCAGGAGGTCAACGCCCGGACGCGCATGCTTCATGACGACAAGATGGCCTCTTTGGGGAAATTGTCCGCCAGTGTGGTGCATGAAATCAACAACCCGTTGACCGGCATCCTCAACTTTGTCAAGTTGATGCAGGCCATGCTGGATGAGGGACCCCCAGGCGGCGAGGAATTGCGGGATATCCGCCATTATCTCGGAATGGTCTATGACGAGACCTCCCGGGTCAGCAGAACGCTGGCGAACCTGGTGACTTTTTCCCGCAAGACCAAGCCGGAATTCACCCCGTTGAATCTCAACGAAGTGGTGACGGAGATGTTATCTCTTACCGAGTACCAGATGCGGCTGCAGGGGATCACCACGAAATGCCGGCTGGCTCCGGACCTGCTGCCGGTCCTGGCGGATAAAGGCCAGATGAAACAGGTTTTTTTAAATCTTTTCCTCAATGCTTATGACGCCATGCCGCAAGGGGGCACTCTGACCCTGGAAACGAAGAACTCCCGGCGCCGGGAAGCGGTGGTGAAAGTTACCGACACCGGGAAAGGGATCCCCAAGGAAAGCATTCCGCAGATCTTTGAACCCTTCTTTACCACGAAAAAGACTTGCGCCGGCGCGGGGTTAGGCCTCTCCGTGGTATACGGCATAGTCCAAGACCATAAGGGCATCATCAGAGTGGACAGCGTCCTGGGACACGGGACCACCTTCACTGTGCGCTTGCCTGCCCATAGACCGGGAGACGAGTATGCTGCCACATAAAAAGATCAACATCCTGGTAGTGGATGATGAGTTGAGCATCCGGGAATCTTTGAGCGGGTGGCTGAAAAGGGGGGGCTATCTGGTGGAAACCGCCGCGGATGGCCTGACGGCTCTGGCCAAGAACCGGGAAAATCATTACGACATCATGCTCATCGACGTCAAAATGCCGGAGATGGACGGTCTCACCCTGCTCAAAAAAATCAAGGAAACCGAGGTAGAGACGGCCATCCTGATGATGACGGCCTACGGCGACATCCATGACGCCGTGGAAGCCATAAAGCAGGGCGCGTACGATTATCTGCTTAAGCCTTTCGAACTGGAGGAACTTAATTTTACCATCGATAAAATGGTGCAGATGCAAAATCTGGCCATGGAGAACCTGATTTTAAAAGAGCGGTTGGCCAATGTCACCCGGTTTGAAAACCTGGTGGGCCAATCCCCGGTCATGCTCAAGCTGTTTGAGACCATTGTCGATGTGGCCCAGAGCGATTCCACCATCCTGATCACCGGGGAAACCGGCACGGGCAAAGAACTGGTGGCCCGGGCCATTCACATGCAGAGTCCCCGCTGCTATGCCCCTTTTATCGCCATCAACTGCGGAGCCTTTACGGAACAGCTCCTGGAAAGCGAGATCTTCGGCCATGAAAAAGGGGCGTTCACCGACGCCAAATATACCAAAAAAGGCCGGCTGGAAATGGCCAATGCCGGGACTCTGTTCCTGGATGAAGTGGGCGACATCTCCATGAAGATGCAGATCGATCTCTTGCGAGTCTTGGAAACCCACGAATTTACCCGGGTGGGAGGGACGGCGACGCTGCACAGCAACTTCCGGGTGATTGCCGCCACTAACCAGGACCTCCAGGAATCCATCCGCCGGAAAAGCTTCCGGCAGGACCTGTTCTACCGCTTGAACGTCATCCATCTCCAGGTGCCGCCCTTGCGGGAGCGTCCGGAAGACATCCCCCTTTTGGCCCAGCACTTCCTGAGGCGCTACGCCACCGAGACCAAAAAGAAGATCGACTCCATCAATCCCAGGGCTCTGGAGGCCATGCAGCAGTATTCCTGGCCTGGGAATGTCCGGGAGTTGGAAAACGCCATAGAAAGGGCGGTGGTGGTGGGGAAAGGACGGCAGATCAAACTCTCCGACCTGCCCTTCGCCGCGGCGCCCCGGGGGATGATGGAAGGGGGGGAATTATCCCTGGATGAACTGGAGCGCCAACATATCGCCCGCATCCTGGCCACCAAAGGCGGTAACCTCTCCAACGTCGCCAGGGTGCTGCGCATCAACCGCTCTACGCTCTATGAGAAGATCAAGAAATACGGCCTCACCCCTTAAAAATAGACGGCGTTTAGCGGCGGTTATCGGCGGTTAATATTTAACCGCCGATAAACGCAGATAAACGCCATGATTCTGCCTTGCACTGACAAATCAAAATGAATTTGATATTGGCCCGGACAGACTGAATATCGTCAAGGTCCAGTGTCACTCCCCGCCAGCTCATACCAAGTTGCTGTCAAAGAAGTAATAATTAGTTGTCATTCTGAACGGAGCGCAGCGCAGTGAAGAATCTCTCTTCGCGCTGCCCATAATTACAACTTTACTCGTTTGGCGGCTACTTGGTATCAGGCGGTGCGGAGAAACTCCTGCACCAGGCGCTCCCAGCCCAACTGCGGATAGGCTCCGAAGACATCGTCAATAATTGCCCCTCCGGAAGGCAGCGTGACCCCGGCCGCGGATTCCAGCATGCTCAGAAGGCGGTGGGATTCATGTTCCATCCAGGCGACATTGCACTGGCCAAAAAGCATCTTTTCCAGATCCGGTTTCAGGTTGGAGGGAGAAACCAAGAACAGCCAGCCCTCTCCATACGGGTCATCATGCAAAAGACCGGGGTTTTGCCGGACTTTGGGATTCACCGCGTCGATGATGCCATCCAGAGGCGCGAGAAATGCGGCCTTCTTTTTCTGGCGGGATAGGGTCAAAGCCGCCTCATCGGCATGAATTTCTTCACCAACCGCGGGGAGACTGATTTTGTCGGCGCGGCCCAAGACTTTCTGGGAAAAGTCATCCAGACCGATGCGAACCCGGCCGGCATTCTCCAGGGCCACCCAGGTATGGCCCCGATGCAGAAAGTTGGAGGTCGGAACGCCGATGCCGAAGACCTCCTGAATCCTGGGTCTTTCCGGGGCCAGGAAGAAATCAAACTGTTCTTCTATCAGCTCGTCAAAGGAACACTGGTGGCAGAGACTGGTGGTCATCAGCTGGCATTGCCGCTGGCCCTCGAAATGCCCCCGCATCTTTTTTTCCCAGGGCACCAGACCGGGTTTCTTTTCCCCCGGCTGCCGGTGAGCCTGCAGCCGGTGCAAGTTATCGGTGGCGGCGGCGGTCATGGCCCGGTCAAATTCGCAATCCTGACAATTAAGATCCTTATCGCAGATCTTATAGTCAATGACCCCGGCTTCCATCCAGATGCAAGGCTTTTTGCCCTCAGCGATGTTGTTTGCCATGGTCTTACCTTCCCTTCTGCATCTTTTTGAGCAGGACGGAGCCTTTAGTGAAGCCGACTCCGTCCTTCCATCCTTTGATTTCATGATCTTTTCTTCCAGCCTTTGGATAAGAGAGGTAAGAGGAAATCGCGCACGAGTTGTCCCCACAGCAGTTGCGGATAGTGGCCGAAGACATCATCGACGATGGCGCCCCCGTCCGGCAGGGTGACCGCGGGGCCCAGGAGGTTTAGCAGGCGATGGGACTCCTGATCGATCCAGGCAGCATTGGCCTCTCCGTAAGACAACTTCTCCAGATTTGGCTGCAGATTGATGGGCTTCATCAGAAAGAGCCAGCCTTGCCCATAGGGATCATCGTGAATCAGGCCGGGCTGCCGGCACACATCGGGATTGACAACCTCGACGACCCCATCTATCGGGGCCAGGACGGAAGCCAGGCGTTTTTGCCTGGACAGGGCCAGGCAAATGTGGTCCTGGTAATAGACCTTGCCGGCCTGAGGCATATTTACCTGGTCAGCCGGACCCAAAATCTTCTGGGAAAAGTCATCCAATCCGACCCGCACCCGCTGTTCGTTTTCGACCACCACCCAGGCGTGACCTTGATGCAAATAATAGTCACTGACGGGCACCTGGAAGCCAAAAACCTCTGCCATTTGGGGCCATGGCTGACCTTTCTGAGCGTTATTTTGCCTGGACATGACCCGTCCCTCCTTTATGCTTGGCAGTTCGCCAAACCGCATGGTGCGTTATTATGTCCTCTGATCCAACTTATCCCAACCCTCAAATCCCCGGCGCGCCGTCGGCATCATCAGGTTGCGCATGAAAAATCCCTTAACCAGCGGCTTCCAGCCCACCTCCGGATAATGGCCATAGACATCGTCAACCACTGTGCCCCCATCCGGCAGGGTGACGCCCGCGGTGTCGCCCATGAGATTCAGCAACCGGTTGGACTCCTGTTGCATCCAGGCGACGTTGTCATCCCCGGAATGCAGTTGGTCCAGGTTGCGCCGGAGATTGATGGGCTTGACCAGAAACAGCCATCCCTCCCCGTAGGGATCTTCGTGGATCAGGCTGGGCTGCTGGCGAATCTTGGGGTTGACGGCTTCGACGACGCCATCCACCGGCGCTTCGAAGGTGGCCTTGTGGCCCTGCCGGAACAGCGCCATGCAGATGTGACCCTGATAATAGACCTTGCCAACCTCGGGCAACTTGAGATCGTCCGCGGCTCCCAGGATTTTCTGGGAAAAATCATCCAAACCCACCTTCACATGGTCCTCATTTTCGGGAAGCGCCCAGGCATGACCCCGGTGCAGGTAATAGGCATCGATGGGCACTTTAAAACCGAAAACCTCAACCATTCTCGCCTGGCTAGTCATGAGATCAGTCCTCCTTTGAGGTTTGAGCTAGAAGGAAGCAATGAATGTGCCAACCGCAGAAGATATTATAACTGCATGTTTTTCCAAATAATTTAGTTCACACCCCCTAATCCGCGATCATTAAATCTTTGTTGGATAAACCCACAAATATTTTTATTCATAAATGTATTACGTTGATATTATTAATTTAATTGGATTTGTCGTAAATTCAGACGATTAACCGGGTGGAAGCATTGCCTTGTTGGCGCCTCTCCGCAGATTATAAAAAGTCCCGGTTCCTCCTGGCTTTTGGCTTTGAACCTTGAACCGGGGAATATGAACCATTAACTTGGAATCTAGAATCTGGAATGAAACTCAAATCTGCTCCATTCCCGGCAGAGGAGGGAAAGAGATGCGGCTGCAGCGAATTCTTTTAAGTCTGGTAATGGCAGTCCTGATTATAGGCGTGTCGGTCCCGGTGATAGCTGATAAAGAGGATCAGGAAAGGCCCGAGCCGACGCCGGTGGGCCAGGTGAGGATCAAGATCACCGAGGTGGGTCTGGGTTTGGGCGTTACCTGGGGGAAGGGTACCCTCAGCTATAAAGGGAAGAAATATAAATTCAAGGTCCGGGGCCTCAATGCCGTCGCCTTGGGGGTCTCCGCCATCGAGGCCAAGGGCGAGGTCTATAACTTGCGCAAATTGGACGACTTCGCCGGCAAATATGTGGGCACGGGAGAAGGAGCCGCGTTGGTGAAAGGCCGGGCCGGGCTGGTGGTGAAAAATTTCAGTGGAGTGGTGCTCAACTTGAAGTCCTCGCAGACCGGATTGGCACTGAAGCTGGCCAACGAGGGCCTCAGCATCACCCCGGAATGGGATTGAGTTCTCCAAAGGGTGCGAGCAGCGAGCCGAGGTCTCATGAGCGGCCGCAAGCAATGGGGCGCCGATAGCAGCATCATCTGATATTTTTCTATCTTTCTTAAACAAGTTATTAAGAAATATCATTGACAAAATTGTGTTGACAGCCTAGGATAGAAAAGAAATGGTGGGAAGTTTCGACGAAACTACCCACGGAAAGGAGGAGATAGGCACGGAGTTATACAGGGATGCCAACGGTTACGGGGGAGATACTGTCAACCTATTTATTACCTGGGCCGCCCAAACTTGGGACGGAACTAACACTTTTTACTCGGGAACGGGGTAATCAAATCAGCAATAGGGCATAATGTCCTGGGGGGGATGTTATGACTAGAAAAAAGGTCATCGAATTATGCATGGAAAGTCCGCTATACTTTACCATGCCCTTAAGAATGAGACTGGAGCTGGTCAAAAAACGGGAACGGTCTCATCGTGGCAGC
>JAKAGH010000102.1 GCA_021817645.1 Deltaproteobacteria bacterium | reverse complement strand
GGTCCAGGGGCTCATTGATGAGTTGGGCCGCCCGGCCCATCATCTCCTGGGCCGACTTGCGGGTAAAGGTGAGGAGCAGAATGGAGCCGGGGTCCACCCCCTGTTCCACCAGATAGGCCAAGCGGTAAACCAAAGTGCGGGTCTTGCCGCTGCCCGCCCCGGCAATGACCAACACCGGCCCTTCCCGGGTGGTCACCGCCTCATACTGGGCCGGGTTGAGCTCTTGGTGATAATCAATCCGGGGAGCAAGCCCGGTGGCTGGTCGTAACATGTGGGGCATGGATTTATTTTTTTCTCTGAAAATTTCTTGGTGGCCCAGGCTTTCCAGCCTGGGCGAATCTCGAGGCGGGCGAGGACGCCCGCCCTGCGTCTACTTTATTCTTCTCGTTCCCAAGTTGTACTTGGGAACGGTGAATTTAAGTCCAAGCTCTGCTTGGACACCTTATAAATCAAGGGATTAGTTCATCATGGAGGCCAGGGCGGCAAAGCACAGCTTTGCAAAAAGGCGGGTTCCCAAGGCAACTTGGGAACCAGGAAAAGAGAAAATCTCAGTTCCTCCGGCCCTCCCTTCAATTCATCCTTTCTGAAAATATCCCACAATCGCATTAACCAGGGCAGGTATGGTGAAGTCTTGCGGCTGGATCTGCGGCGAGATGCCATATTCCTTTAAGGTGGCCCCGGTAATCGGCCCGATGGCGGCCACTACCGCGTCTTCGGCCAGGGCCTGGAAACGTTCCTTGCCCACCAGGGAGACAAAATTATGCACCGTGGCGGAGCTGGTGAAGGTGAGGAGGTCCACCCGGCCTGCCTGGAACGCGGCTGCGGCCTCCGGAGGAATCTCCGTGACGCGCCGGGCCTGGTAAATCGGGGCCACGTCCACCTCCACCCCCAGGCGCACCAGTCCCTGGGGCAGCACGTCCCGGGCGATCTGAGCCCGGGCCAGCAGCACTTTATCTCCCGGAGAGACATGAGGGGACAGGGCTTCGAGCAGCACTTCCGCCTTGAATTGGGCCGGCACCACGTCCGGGGTCAGGCCCCAGGCTTTCAGGGCTTCAGCCGTGGCCGGGCCGATGGCCGCAATTTTTACCCCTCCCAGGGCGCGGACGTCTTGCCCCCGGCTAAATAGCCGTTCCCTGAACGCAGCTACGCCGTTGGCGCTGGTGAAGACCAGCCATTGATACCGGGCCAGATGCCCCAGGGCCTGATCCAGGGGAGAGAAATCATCGGGCGGGGCGATCTCGATGGTGGGCACTTCCAGACAGCGGGCCCCGGCCGCGGTCAGCAAGGCTGACAGCGCACTGGCCTGCTCCCGGGTGCGGGTGACCACCGCGGTCTTGCCCCACAGGGGCCGGTTCTCCCACCACTGCAGGCTATCCCGCAGCCCCGCCACCTCCCCCACCACCAGGATGGCCGGGGGTTTGATTGCGGCTTCTTTCGCCCTGGCCGCAATATCCGCCAGCACCCCTACCACCGTGCGCTGTTCCAGGGAAGTGCCCTTCTCGATCACTGCCGCGGGGGTGGCAGGATCGCGCCCCCCCTCCACCAAACGGCGGCAGTTGTCCGCCAGGTTCTTCACCCCCATGAGAAAGACCAGGGTGCCCTGGGTCTGGGCCAGCACGTCCCAGGCAATACCGCTGGCCTCCTTGGTGGGGTCTTCGTGGCCGGTGATGAAGGTTACCAGGGCAGAGAGCCCCCGGTGGGTCACCGGGATGCCGGCGTACGCGGGCACCGCCACCGCGGCGCTGACTCCGGGCACGATTTCAAAGGGAAAACCTGCGGACTTCAGCGCCAGGGCCTCTTCGCCCCCCCGGCCGAAGACGAAGGGATCGCCCCCCTTGAGCCGCACTACCATCAAGCCCGCCCGGGCTTTGTCCACCAGGAGCTGGTTGATGCCTTCCTGGGGCAGGGCATGGGCCCCGGCCTTTTTGCCGACGTAGATTATTTCCGCATCCCCGGGGGCTTCCTGGAGCAACTCCGGGCTGGCCAGCTGGTCATAAACCACCACCTGGGCTTTTCGCAGCACCTCCAGCCCTTTCACCGTGATCAGCCCCGGGTCCCCGGGTCCCGCGCCTACTAAATAGACCATAAAGTAAATAGTAACATATTTTTACCACAGAGGCACAGAGGCACAGAGGACACAGAGAGATATAAAAAGCCATTATCGGCCCGAGGCCGATAATGGCTTTTTAAACTCTGTGGCCCTCTGTGCTCTCCGTGCCTCTGTGGTAAATCTTTATATATGACAGGCCTTACGATTCTCGATCCCTGTCACCACGCCCCGGTATTTTTCGTGGATCATCTGCCGGTCGAAATCCCACATGGCCTGGAGCATTTCGGCCCTTTCCGCGTCAGTGAAATAGGCCATGCAGGGGATGAAAAAGTGCTGGTCTTCCCTTTCTATATGCTGCGGATAAAATTCCACCAATTTCTCCAGGTTTTTTAAGATTTCGTCCAGGGCTTCGGTTTTGCCCAAGAGGTAGTCATTTTTGGCCTGCACCAGCGCCGCGGTGGTCTGCCGGGCCAGAATATGGTCCCGCACCAGTTCCTCCAGGGCCTCCCGGTGCTCCAAGGAAAGGTCTTTCTTCCCCAGGGCCGCAAAGAGGATATCCTCTTCCTTGCCGTGGTGGCAGCGGTCGGCGTAGGTGCGGATAAAATCCACCGCAGTATCGATGAACACCGCGTCCACGAACGCGAACTCCGGGTCCACCTCCACGTTGTCCTTAATCCGCTGCATTTCACAGCGCATGAGGGTGATCATGCGTTCAATCAACCGATGCTCGATCATCAGGGGACCGATGGGTAGCATTTCTAAACCCTCTTTTAACCGCCGAGGCACGCCGATAAAATCCGCGTCCATCGGCGGTTCAGATTTTTATCAACTCGTAGGTCCTGCTTCCCAAACCCAGCTTTTCCGCATACTCCAACTGTATCGGCCAATCGATCTGGGGGTAGATGTCCTTGAATTTATCGGTGCCCGCGCTCTTCTTTTTCAGGGCCGAGTCCGGCAGGCCCTTGGCCTGGTTTACCAGGTCCGCGGCCGCCTGGTCGATGGCCACCGGGTCCCGGGAGGCCAAAATGCCGATATCGCCGACAATGGGCGCGTCGTTATGGCCGTAGCAGTCGCAGGCCGGCGACACCTGGGTGACGAAGTTCAGAAACACCGCCCGGTCCTTTTTGCTCTGCATCACCCCGTAAGCATACTCCACCAGCTTTTCCAGGAACACGGGGATGGACTCGTTCCACTGGATCTGGATGTTGGCGTAAGGGCAGACCAGGATGCACTCCCCGCAGCCCACGCATTTGGCCGGGTCAATCACCGCCTTCTCGGTCTCCGGGTTGATGCTGATGGCCTCCTGGGCGCAGTGGGCCACGCACTCGCCGCAACCGGTGCACTTTTTTGCCGTCACTTTCGGGGAGATATTGGAGTGTTGGGCGAGTTTACCCCGGCGGGACGCGCCTCCCATGCCCAGGTTCTTCAGCGCGCCGCCGAACCCCGCCATTTCGTGGAGCTTGAAGTGGGACAGGGCCACCATCCCGTCGGCCTCCCACAACCCCTCGGCCAGATAGACGTTCTGGAAATGCTTCTTATTGATGGGCACCTCCACCTCGGCCTTGCCGGTCAGGCCGTCGGCGATGACGAGGGGGGCTTTGACCACCGCGTAGGCGAAGCCGTTTTCAATGGCCGTGGTCAGGTGGCTCACCGCTTCGCTGCGGGTGCCGACGTACACGGTGTTGGCATCCGTGAGGAAAGGCCGGCCCCCGCCTTCATACAGGGCGTCCACCACCCAGCGCACGAAATTGGGACGGATGAAGGCGGTGTTGCCCTTCTCGCCGAAATGCAGCTTGATCGCCAGCAGCGGCCGCTTCTTCTTGCGCTGGATAATGTTCTTCACATCCACCGCGGCCAGCAACTGCTGGAACCGCTTAAAATTGGGCTCCTTGACGGAGGCGTGCAGGTCCATGAAGAATACTTGGCTGGGCATAGAGACTTCCCCCTCACCCTCCCCCCGAGGGGAGAGGGGATCAATACTGAATTAAATAGTCAATTATTACTTACTAACTATGTCATCTTTCTTCAAGCTTGTTGCCTACCAAAGCATACGTGGCAATCTTTTTCACCGTCGGGCAGCAGGCGGGGTCCTTGGGGCCATGAGTTGCCATGTCCACGATAATCTTCCCTGATTTGATCCGCAGAGAATTGATTTTCACCCGGTCTTCCAAGTCCACCAAGGCAGTATTCTTGAGTTTTCCATTTTCATTCACCACTGCGCAGAGCATCACAAAAAATCCTGACCCTCCGGTATTATAGCCATAGATAACGGCCGCATCTTTTGATTGATGATTAGATAGATAACCCAGGGCTACATCTACTATGCCGACATATAAAAAATTATCCGGATCTCTCCTGCTAAATTCTCCATTATGGAGATGTACCCATTCTCCTTGCTCCGGATTTTCCCAGGAAGGAATAAAGTATTTGGCGTTTTTGAGGTGATTAAGATCTAATTCGGCGGGGTTGGCTGGAGAAATTATGCCGATCAGCAAGACGCCTAATAATAATGCCAATACCTTGATCATCATTAAGCCTAATCCAAATCGGGAAATTTGGCGAAGCAAAGACCGGCGGGCAGTGCCCGCCCTACTTACAGGGCCGCAGGCCGCCTATTTCCTGGCCCCTGATCCCTGCCCCCTACTCCTCCCAGACCACCTTTCCCCCCACGATAGTCATCACGGCTTTGCCTTTCAAGGTCCAGCCCTGGAAGGGGCAGTTGCGGGATTTGGACGCGAAGGTGCTGGCGTCCACGGTCCATTCCCGGTTCAGGTCAATCAAAGTGATATCCGCGGCCGCCCCCACTGCCAGGGTGCCGCCTGCCACGCCCAGGACCTGGGCCGGTCCGGTGCTGAGCCGGTCGATGGCCTGCAGCAGGGAAAGTTCCCCGGCGTGCACCAGTTTCAGGGTGAGCCCCAGGCTGGTTTCCAGGCCGATGAGGCCGAAGGCCGCGGCGGTGAACTCCACTTCCTTTTCCAGCGAGCTGTGGGGCGCATGATCGCTGGCGATGGCGTCCAAGGTGCCGTCCCGCAGGGCCTCTTTAATGGAGGCCACATCCATGTCCGTCCTCAGGGGCGGATTGACCTTGGCGTTGGTGTCGTAGCCCAGCACCGCGGCCTCAGTCAGAGAAAAGTAATGGGGCGCGCTCTCCGCGGTGACCGGCAGGCCCATGGCTTTGGCCAGGCGGATGATGGCCACGCTGCCCCCGGTGCTGACGTGGGCGATATGGAGCCGGGCGCCGGTGAGGCGGGCCAGCGTCAGGTCCCGGTAAACCATGACTTCTTCTGCGGCCGCGGGGATACCCTTCAGGCCCAATTGCAGGGAGATGCGCCCTTCGTTCATGACCCCGTCGGCCCGCAGCTCCAGGTCTTCGCAGTGGGAAATGATGGGCAGGTCAAAAGTGCGGGCGTATTCCATGGCCCGGCGCATGAGCATGGAACTGCTCACCGGGAGGCCGTCATCAGTCAGGGCCACCGCGCCTGCGGCCTTCAGGTCGCCGTATTCACTGAGCCCCTGACCTTTGGACCCCACGGAAACGGCTCCCACCGGGTAAACCCGGGCATTGCCCGCGTCCCGGGCCTGGTCCAGCATCAGCCGGGTTACGGCCGCGGTGTCATTCACCGGCAGGGTGTTGGGCATAGCGGCCACCGCGGTGAAGCCGCCCTGGACCGCGGCCCGGGTGCCGGTGGCGATGGTTTCTTTGTATTCCTCCCCCGGTTCCCGGAGGTGCACGTGCATGTCCACCAGTCCCGGGGCCACCACCAGCCCCGGCGCGGAGATGATCCGGCGCCCATTCTCCGGAATCTGCCCGGGGGGCTCCACGGCCACGATCTTGCCTTTATCCACCAGCAGGTCCAGAGGTTCCTCCAGGTGCCGGGAGGGGTCCACCACCAACCCACCTTTAATGAGCAAGCTCACCCTTTTTCTCCTCCGATCAAAAAGTAAAGCACGGCCATGCGCACCGCCACCCCGTTGGTCACCTGCTCCAGGATCAGGGAGTTTGGGCCGTCGGCCACTTCCGGGGAAATTTCCACGCCCCGGTTGAGGGGGCCGGGGTGCATGATGATCACGTCATCTTTGGCCAGGTGCAGGTGCCTGGGGGCCAAACCGAAATAGTCTCTATATTCCCGCAGAGTGGAGATGAAGCCCTGGCCCATGCGCTCCAGTTGCAGCCGGAGCATGATGATCACATCCGCACCGGTCACCGCCTCCAGCAGGGAGGTGGTGACCGTGGCCCCCAGGGTCTCCAGATAAGGGGGCAACAAAGTGGCGGGGCCGGCTACGGTAACCTGGGAGCCCATCTTCGTAAACCCGTAGATATTGGAGCGGGCCACCCGGGAATGGGCGATGTCGCCGATGATGGCTATCTTCAGGCCATCCAGGCGGCCCTTGGCTTCCTGGACGGTGAGGAGGTCCAGCAGCGCCTGGGTGGGGTGCTCGTGGAGGCCGTCCCCGGCGTTGATCACCCCGCATTTGAGGCGTTGCGCCAAAAAATGGGGGGCGCCGCTGGCGGGGTGCCGAATCACCAGGACATCAGGCTTCATGGCCTCCAGGTTGTGAGCCGTGTCCGCCAACGTTTCCCCTTTGGTGACGCTGGATGCAGCCACGGTCAGACTTTGGGTGTCGGCGCTGAGGCGCTTGGCCGCGATTTCGAAAGATGTCCGGGTGCGGGTGCTGGGTTCATAAAACACGGTCATCATCATCTTGCCCCGGAGAGTGGGCACCTTCTTAATGGGGCGGACGGAGATTTCTTTAAAAGAGGCGGCGGTGTCCAGGATGAGGCGGATTTCCTCAGGTTCCAGGTCGGCGATGCCCAGCAAGTCTTTATGCCGGAATTCCATAACTCAATCCTTCCTTGGCGGCAAAAAAAAACCTCCTTACCGGGTAAGGAGGCGGGTGGCGGTATGGCATACAAGCATTCGGGTCATAGGGTTACCCCTAACGGATTCTTATCATTTCTATCATCCTTCTCTCTTAATTTCAAGAATATTATCCGGCAATTTTTCCGGAGACAAGTTGACAGCCCAGAGCCTTATCACTATTAATTTTAATAGGATTCGATTACTCTAATGCCAATCCGGAGGTGTAATATGCCTGATATTGTCGAATGGAAACCCTTCCGGGAAGTCTCCCGCCTGCGCCGGGAGATGGATCGTCTCTGGGATGACTTTTTCGGACCCGGGCGCCGGGCCTTCCGCCCCCTGGAAACCGAATGGGCTCCCGCGGTGGATGTCTCGGAAACCGCGGACAAAGTGACCGTCAAGGCCGAGGTCCCCGGGATGGACGCCAAGAATATCGATATTTCCCTTTCTGGCGACCTGCTCATCATTAAAGGGGAAAAAAAGTCGGAGCGGGAAGAAAAAAAGGAGAACTACCACCTGGTGGAAAGGAGCTACGGCTCTTTCTCCCGCTCACTGAGGCTGCCCGCGGCCGTGGATGCCGATAAAATTGAGGCCACTTATAAGAAAGGGGTCCTGACCATTGCCTGCCCCAAGAAGGAAGAAGCCAAACCCAAGGCCATCACCATCAAGCCGGCTTGAGGGCCCGCCCGGCGGAACCCCGGACAGGGGCGCTGCCGGGTCTCCCTGGGCTTTTTCAGCCCCTTCCAGGCCTAGCCGCCACCGAGATGAGGAAGATCCTATGACCACTGAAATTACCGCCATCATCAACAGCGCCATTTCCCAGGAAGAGCAGGCTCATGAATTTTATCTGCGCATGGCCAATCTGGTAAGCCAGGCGGAGACCAAAGAAACTTTTCAATACCTGGCCCGGGAGGAGCTGGAACATAAGGCCTTTTTGCAATCCTGCATCACTCCCCAAGGCTGCAAGCTGGTGGGCCACCCCCAGAACGTCCACCTGGCGGAACACCTCCAGGCGCCGGAAATCACCCCGGAGATGTCTCCCCAGGAGGCCCTGGTCGTCGCCATGAAACAGGAGGAGAGCTCGCACCGGTTTTATCAGACCCTGGCGGGCTTGCAGCCCCCGGGAGAAATCCGGAACTTCCTGGAAAAGATGGCCCAGATGGAGCTGAGCCACAAAGAGAAAATGGAATATCTGTATGACAACACGGCCTTCCCAGAGGTCTGGCACGAAGCCTGAAGATGCGGCGAGGTTTTCTCTTGGCCCTGGAAGGGGTGGACGGTTCCGGGAAATCCACTCAGGCCCGGCTCCTGGCCGTGTCCCTGCTGCAACAGGGCCGGGAGGTGGTCCTGACCCAGGAGCCCGGCTCCGGGCCGGTGGGACAAAGGCTGCGCCGTTATCTCCAGGGCGCTGACCGGCATCTATCCCCCCAGGAGGAGTTGGACCTCTTCCTGGCCGACCGCCGGGAACACGTGGAGCAGGTTATTAAGCCCGCCCTGGCCGCGGGTCAGATCGTCATCACCGACCGGTATTACTACTCGTCAGTGGCCTACCAGGGGGCCCTGGGTCTGGACCCCACCTGGATTTTAGCGGAAAACGAAGCCTTTGCGCCCCAGCCTGATCTGGTCTTCATCCTGGTGCTGCCTGTCTCCCAGGCCCTGGCCCGGCTGCAGCGGCCCCACCAGTTGAGCGAACTGCCCCTGTACCTGGAGCAGGTGGCGGCCATCTATCACAACCTGCAAGGTCCCCATATCCAGCGGCTGGACGCCACCGCCTCCCCCCAGACCCTCCACGCCACCCTGTTGGCGCGGACCCTGGAGGCGCTGGGAGAATTTGGGGGAGTAGGGTAAGATCACAGCCCCAATCCTTCTGCCCCAATCCTTAATTTCCGAGTTCAGGGGCTGAGGGCAGTGTCGTTTAATTTGCAAACTGCTTACCGGCTCCTGGCCCAACAAAAACGTCTTTCCCGGGTGTGTGGGCGGAGAGCAGGGAGCCGTAGGGCGGGCGTCCTCGCCCGCCTCAGGTGTTTGGCCCACAAAAAACCGTTCTCTGATTCCTTGACAACTTCGGAGGCAGGGGTTAAAAATACAGGGTTTGGGCCGTTAACTCAGTCGGTAGAGTATCTGCCTTTTAAGCAGAGAGTCGTTGGTTCGAATCCAACACGGCCCACCAAGAGACAATCGTCCCCATCGTCTAGCCTGGTCCAGGACACCGGCCTTTCACGCCGGCAACACCGGTTCAAATCCGGTTGGGGACGCCAAATGAAAATCAAAGGGTTGGGCAAATTAGCCCAGCCCTTCTTTTTTAATTTCCAACCCCATTTCCAACCGTAGAACCTCATTGAGGATTTCTGATTCACATTTTTACCACTTAATGAGACGGGAGCCACATTTTGTTGGAACGGCAAAAAAAGGAAAACCTATCAAAAAGAGAGCGCTCTAACGATTTTACAAAATTATTTGACCTATTGGAGGACATGGGTGACTTTGACCTGTATGATGTGTTGGCGGAACTGGGTTATGGTCTTAACCCCCGTACCCGGGTGGAGCGGGCCCAGGCCTTCAACTACAAGCACGCCGACTGGCTCAAGAGCCTCCCTGCTGCTGCTAATGAAACCCTCAAGGCCCTGGCGTCCCAATTTGCCCAGGCCGGCACTGACAGCCTGGAGAATCCTTATGTGTTCGAGACCCCGGAAGTGGTGAAGGCCGGGGGGGCTGTCGGCCATGAATAAATTGGGACAGCCCGCCGAGGTGCTCCTGCAGACCAAGGAGAGGATTTTTGCCGCGTAAAAAAACTTGGTGTCTTTATGTCTTGGTGGTGAAATAATTACTCACCGCCAAAACACCAAGAGG
>JAKAGH010000101.1 GCA_021817645.1 Deltaproteobacteria bacterium | reverse complement strand
GAGCCTGGTGCAGGTGCAAACTGACGCCACCCTGATAGTAACCGAGACCATCAAGGTGCAAAGCGCCGGGGTGCAGATCAAACGGGGTATTGTCCGGGACTTCCCCACCATCTACCGGGATAAAGCCGGGAATACGGTGAACGTAGGTTTCGAGGTCCTGGAGGTGCTCCGGGACGGGAAGAAGGAACCTTATCATCTGCAGGCCGCGAACAATGGGGTGAAAATTTTTATCGGCCAGAAAGATGTCACATTGCCCGCCGGGGTCTACGAATACACCATCAAATACCGCACCGACCGGCAGTTGGGTTTCTTTCCGAATTATGATGAGCTGTACTGGAACGTCACCGGCCATGGCTGGACCTTTCCCATTAATAGCGCCCAGGCGGTGATTGAACTGCCCCCGGGCGCGCAGATCATGCAGTATAGCGCCTATACGGGCCGCAGAGGGGCCCAGGGGCGGGATTACCAGGCCTGGGACTCGGGGCCGGGGAAGATGGTCTTTACCGCCACCAGGGATCTGCCCCCCGGCTCGGGGCTGACCGTGGCCGTGGCCTGGCCCAAAGGGGTGGTGCATCCCCCTTCGGACACGGACAAAATGGGTTTTTTTGTTAGGGACCATCTGCCGGCAGCGGTGGGTCTGGTGGGTTTCCTGGTGGTGCTGGGGTTTTACCTGTCGGCTTGGAACCGCGTGGGCCGGGACCCGGCCGAAGGCACGATTATCCCGTTATTTGCTCCGCCTCCCGGGTTTTCCCCCTCTTCCGTGCGTTATTTGCTGCGCATGGGCTTTGACGACCGCGCCGTGGCTGCAGCCCTGGTGGATATGGCGGTAAAAGGATATCTCACCATTGAAAACGTCGGCAAAGAATACACCCTCCATAAAAAGGGGAGCGGAGCCAAGGGCCTCTCCCGGGGGGAAGAGAACCTGGGGAGCGAGCTTTTCAGCGGCGATGACACCCTGGAGATGAAAGATAAAAACTATAAACGCATCCAGGGTGCCCGGGAGGCGTTGAAGGAAACTCTGAAGAACGAGCTGGAGAAAGCTTATTTCTTTGCCAATTCCAACTACTTCGCCGCGGGCGTGGTCCTGAGCCTGCTGGCGGTGGGGGCCGTGCTCCTGTCTTCCACGAACCACGGCAGCAATTGGGATAAATCCCTGTGGCTGGCGGTCTGGATCGGGGGCGGCATCGGCTTGGCCGCCTGGTTTCTGAAGAGATGGACTTTCACGATTACCAAGAATCTGGGCGGCGTGGGTATGGCTTTGTTTGCTTTCGGTTTTTTGTTTATAAAGTTCTTTACGGCTCCTGTCCTCAAATCCACTTTTCTCCCGGCCGTGGTGATCCTGGTGCCGTTCCTGGCGGGCCTGAACTTTTTGTTTTATCGCCTGCTCAAGGCGCCCACGCTTACGGGCCGCAAAATCATGGACCAGATAGAGGGTTTTAAGCTCTATCTGTCGGTGGCGGAAAAGGAGCGGCTGAATCTGCTGAATCCCCCGGAAAAGACGCCGGAGCTCTTTGAAAAATATCTGCCCTATGCCCTGGCCCTGGATGTGGAGAACCAATGGAGCGAGCAGTTTGCCGATGTTTTGGCCCAGGCCGGGGCAGACGGCCGGGGCTATACCCCTGTCTGGTACACGGGAAGCTATCATGACCTGGGAAGCTCCAGGTTTGTCTCCAACCTGGGGGGCGCGTTCGCCGGGGCCATTGCCGCATCTTCCTCCCCGCCGGGCTCCGCTTCGGGCAGCGGTGGCGGCGGCCTCTTCGGCGGCGGTGGCGGCGGCGGCGGAGGCAGCGGCTGGTAGAAGGCCTGGGCCTGGGGCGAGACCCGAGCGCACCGGGTCCTCGCCCATCTGGCCTAGATCCCCTCGAGGTTAAAGACCTCACCAAGTCTTTCTTCAATCTCCTTCCCTGGATTCTTCTGAAATTTCTTTTTCACAATCTCAAATTCCAAAATCCCGTAAGAAGTTTTATAATTATAAAATTGCCCTGAGCGGCGAAGCATCAACCCCCTTGGGTTGAAAACGTAAGGAGTGGAACTATGCCGGGGAAAGGTAAGGATTTCTCTTCTCTTGCCGGGGAAGAGCTTTTAAAAGCCATGGATGATTGGGCCGAAAGACGAGAGTCGCTGGCCGAAGACCGCACCAAGCTGGCCCAGTTTCGGACCAGGCTGGCTGAAGAGCGGACCGCCTTAGCCCATAAACGTACCGAACTCGCCGAAGGCCGCACCAAACTGGCAGAAGGCCGGACGGAGTTGGCCGGCAAGAGGACTGCCCTGGCAGAAGGCCGTACTAATTTGGCGGAAAAGAGGACCGGCCTGGCGGAGGGCCGGACGGCTTTGGCCAATAATCGGACAGAGTTTGCTCAGAAAAGGACCTCTCTGGCGGAAGGGCGCACCCAGTTAGCTGAAAAGCGAACCGGTTTGGCGGAAGGGCGGACCGAATTATCCCATAAAAGGACGGACCTAGCTGAGGGCCGCACTAAGCTGGCGGAAGGCCGGACTGAGTTAGCCAATAATCGTACGGAGTTGGCTCGCAACCGCACCTCTCTGGCCGAAGGCCGCACCAATTTGGCGGAAAAGCGGACCGGCCTGGCCGAAGGCCGCACCGGCTTATCCCAGAAGCGCACGGAGCTGGCCGAGGGCCGCACTAATTTGGCCGAAAAACGCACCGATCTGGCGGAAGGCCGCACGCAACTGGCCGATAAAAGAACCGGGTTAGCCGAGTCACGCACCTCTTTGGCCCAGAACCGTACCGAATGGTCCCAGAAGCGCACCGACTGGGCGGAAATGCGCAACAAACTGGCGGAAATTCGGACCCGCATGAGCGGCGGCCGCACCGGCCTGGCTCAATCCCGTACCAACCTCTCCCAATATCGCACTATCCTGGCCAAGCAACGTACAGAACTTTCCTATCTGCGGACCGGCGCCACGCTGATCGCCTTGGGCACGTTTTTTACCCGGTATTTCGGCTTCGGCTATTGGTCCGTAATTGACGGTCTGATTCTTTTCACCGGTGTCGTCAGCATCGTGATGGCAGTTAAACTTTTCCGCAAATCATTTTTCATTGAACGCAAGTTGTTAGTCAGGCTGGAGGAAGAGTTGGCCTCGGAAGCGGTGGAAAAAAGGATGGAAAACGCCATCCAGGCCCACAGATTCGGGACTTTCTGATTGAAGTGGCGAAAATAATCTTTAAGAGATAGATATGACCATCAGGAATAGAATTATTATTGCTGTAGCGATCCAGGCAACAATAATCTGCCTAATCGGTGTCTTTGTTTATCTATCTTTTAATACGGTTCTCTCCAAATTAGGGGTTATCGAGATCATTGACGATCTGAACATCTCGCTTTTGGAGGTCAGAAAATCGGAGAAAAATTACTTTTTATATGGTGACGTTAACGCCTTAAAGGAGGTGGTGGAACGAGGAGAATATCTTGATAATGTTATTCAATCTTCAAAGGCGGATATTCTCAAAACCCTGGGGCCGGGAACTTATGATACGATGCGGAACAACCTTAATCAATACCTGAATATGGCCCGGGGAGTAATCGCCACCAAGAAGACACCCACAAAATTCGAAGAGGACTTCAGATCGCTGGGCCATGAACTGACGCGGCTTTCGGAAGTTTTGCTCAAACGCGAACGGCGGGACGTCAACAACATAATTTCCACCAGCATCACCAGATTGATCGCTTCTCTGGGAGTGGTGTTACTGTTTCAATTGGTAGTCTGGCAATATTTTTCGCATTTTCTCATTAAAGAACTGGCCATTATGGGGAATCTGATCCAGATGGTGTCCCAGGGCAAGCTGCATGAAGTGGCCAAGCAGACCTTTTCCCCTAAGAATGAGATTGATTATGCCATCAAGGCCCTGGCGGATATGGCCAGAGAACTGGAGAAACGGGAAGCCGTGCTTCTCCAGAGCGAGAAGCTGGCCTCTCTGGGGATTCTGATCTCCGGGGTGGCCCACGAGTTGGGGAATCCGTTAAATAACATCTCTTTGATTGCCCAGGGTTACCTGAGCCTCTATGATATTCTGGAAGACGGGGAAAAAAAGAATTTCATGGCGGATGTTCTCACTCAAACCGAGCGGATCAGCAGGATTATCAATAATCTCTTGGATTTTTCCCGGCAAAAGAAGCAGGAGTTGCAGGAATATGAGCCGGAAGACCTCGTCGAGAGAAGTATCGCCCTGGTCAGCAATCAGATAAAAATCTCCAACGTCAAGCTCCATAAATATCTCCAGCCCGACCTGCCTCACGTCTATGTGGATGCGCCGCAAATCGAGCAGGTGCTGATAAATCTTCTGATCAACGCTATTCAGGCCATGCCCGAAGGCGGAGACTTGACCCTCGACGTGGGTCAAGATATGGAAAATGGCAATCTGATTGTTAAAGTTAAGGACACGGGTGCCGGCATCAGCAAAGAGGACCTGCCCCATGTGTTTGATCCCTTTTTTACCACTAAAGGCACTAAAGGCACCGGTTTGGGGTTATCGCTGAGCTACGGCATCATTCAGCAGCACCGCGGGGACATTGCCGTGGAAAGTGAGGAAGGCCAAGGAACCACCTTTACGGTGAAGATTCCCATATACCAGCCAAAGGAGAGAGAGGAAGATGCCCAAGCAGATCTTGATCGTTGATGATGAAAAGATTGTTTGTGATATGGCCCAGCGCATCTTGACCCAGGAAGGATATGACGTAGAGGCCTTTATCGACAGCACTCAGGCCTTGGATAGGATAAGGAATAAGCAATTTGATCTGGTGGTTACCGATCTCAAGATGGAAAATGTCGACGGCATGGCTATCTTGAAGGAAGTAAACCAGCTGTATCCTGACACCAAGGTGATCATGCTTACTGCTTACGCCACTCTGGACGCGGCCATTGAGGCCATCAGGGAACGCATCTTCGACTTTTTCCCCAAGCCGGTGAAGATAGAAGATCTGAAGAGGTCGGTGAAAAAGGCCCTGGGTTCCTGAGCCGACTGCCGCCCGCTGCCACCTGCCTCCAGGTTTCCGGGGGCGCCAGGCCTTTGGCCTTCATATGCGCCATAATCAAATGTCTGTAAAGGATTGGATATTTTCGAGATGAAACGCAAAGTTCAAGTAATCTTCGGTATCACCCTGTCGCTGCTCCTGCTATCCGCCGCGGCTCTGGCCATGGTGCCGGAAAAAGATTTATTGCTGAACTCTCCGGATTTGGGGGATTTCCGCCAGGCCCACCAAAATAAGGAAAAAGACAAGGTTTCCCTGAAGGTTTGGGAGAATTATGCAGAAATTCTGAGGAAACAGCCTTCCCAGGTCAAGAGCCCGATGCTGCAAGGCCCCGGCGCCTTAGAAGTGACGTATGACGGGATCTGGGAGGTGGAAAGGGACCTGGACCCCACCCTGGTGGTGGCCCGGGAGCGGCAGGGGAAGCCCTTTCGCGTCAGACTTTATTGGCGGCAAGGCCAGGTGCAGGCCTTCACCGTGGAGAAATATTTCAAAAGCGACCCCTTGACCTGGGAGAATCTGGAGCATCCGGGTTATAGAATTATTGCTTTATTGGACCGAAAGACTCTTTTGCCAATGTTGGCAAAGCTGGAAGCCAAAGAGCAGGACTTTGAAGTCATGGCCGCGGCCGCCCATCTCCAGGAGGCCAAAAAGGCCCTGGCCGCGGGCCACCCCGATGAAAAAGATCTTCTGAAAAGGACTTACGGACGGTTGGATGAGGCCCGCCATCACCTGGAAGCCATCAACTCCGAGGCCGACGAGTACGATGAGGCCAAAAAGCTCCTGGACGAAGTGGAACGCCGGGAGAAAGACCTGAAAAAGTATCAGGAAGCCATGCGGAAGGCCGAGTCTAAGAAGATGATCAAGCAGCGGGAGGAGATGGCCAAGGAATTGGACCGGGATTTTCTGGGCAAAGGCTTTGACGTGAAGATCGAGCTCAGCGGCGACGAGAAAACCGTCCTGAAGATGGACTGCATACTCTTTTCCCGGCCCCTGGTCTTCGTGTTCGTGGACAAATCCGACCTGCTGCAAAGACTCAAAGAAGCGGGTTTTGCAGAAGTGGTCTTTTCCAACAAAAAGATCGATTATTCCTGGGACATCTACCTGAATAACTGAAGATCGAGCTGAGGCGGGCAGGCGAACCGGAGGAGGCGCCACCGGGACTCGCTGCCTTTTTGCCGGTAATTATTTCCCTGGGCCAAATGGATGAGGCAGGCAGTGGCACAGACAACTCGGGAAATCATGGACACCCGTTTTCAGACCTTGACGCCGGAGATGTCCATCTCCGAGGCGGTGAGGATTTTTGAGCAGGCCGGCAAAGAAACAGGCCAGCCGGTGTTTGGCATGATGGTCACGGATGCGCAGAACCGGCTGGTGGGGATGCTCTCCCTCTACGATATTCTGCTGCTGCTCCGCCCCAAACACATCCACATTTGGGGAGAGATGGACGATCTGGATATCTCCGGATTCCTGGAAGAGGCCTGCCGGCGAGCCAAACCGCTGCGGGTGGGAGATATCATGACCACCGAGGTCATTACCGTTACCCCCGAGACCCATCTGCTCATGATCATTGACATCATGATCAAAAAGCACATCCGCCGGCTCCCGGTGCTGGAAGATGGAAAGATTCTGGGAATCGTTTATTTCTCCAAGGTTTTTAATTGCCTGATAGCGGGGCTGCGGGATTAATCGCACCTTAGGTTAACACCAAGTTCGGGTTTCGCCTCTGAAAGATAATCCTCACGCAAAGACGCAAAGGCGCAAAGCAGACGCCAAAAGATAGAAATGGCAGGCGCTTCCTTCGCACAAAAATTGATTTGAATATTTTTTAACCGAAAACCGAAAACTGAAAACCCAAGACGGTTTTAAAGATATGCCGGTCATCGACCATCGGGGGGTGTTGCAGGGCTTGCGGGTGCGGGATGCCATGCGCCGCCAGGTGATTCAACTTCCCCGGCAGGCCCTGCTGGAACAAGTCATCCGCCACACCATCAAATACAAGGTGAATGCCCTGCTCCTGGTGGACGAGGCCCAGCGGGCCGTGGGGGTGGTGTCCAAAACCGACCTCATGGGGGCTTACTATGCCGGGCTGCCGCTTACAACCCCGGCCCGGAATATCATGGTGGGACCGCCCCTGTTCTGCCGGGCCGACGATTCCCTGGAGGCGGCTCTGGACGTGATGCAGGCCCAGCGCGTGCATCGCCTCTATGTTGCGGAAGAAGTGCCAGAGCAGGCCGCGGGCGTTTTGGCCTACCCGGATATTATGGGACTGCTCTACCGTTTCTGCCATAAGTGCGAACGGGCCAGGCACCGCCCCGGCGCGTCCGGGCCGGGCCGGTCCTTGCTGGATTCCTTGAAAGTCCGGGAAGTAATGACCTCTGGAATTCTGACTTATGCCCAGACCGACACCTTGCTGGCGGTGATGGAAGGATTGGCTGCCCAGCGCCTGGGAGCCGTCCTGATCCGAGGGGAGGACCGGAGACCGGTGGGGGTGGTTTCCAAAACCGACCTGATCCTGGCTTATAAACATGGGGTGCCGGTGGCCGCCCCGGCCCGAACGGTGATGACTTCACCGGTCCAGGCCAGCGATCATCAGGAATTATTGCTGAACGCCTTGAAGCAGATGATCTTCGCGGATATCCACCGTCTCTTTGTCTATAAGGACCAGCCGGAGAACCTGGTGGGCGTCCTGGCCCTCTCCGACGTGGCCCGCTTCCGCTCCGGCACCTGCCGGGCCTGCGTCACCAGCAGGATCAGGATTCGCTAAGGGACGTTAGTATCAGATGCCTTGCTAATCACACATCCTCGCCGGTTAATACCTGCAAGGCCTGGACATAGCGGGCCCGGGTGTTGGCGATGACGTCCGGGGGCAGCGGCGGCGGCGGGGGTTTTTTGTTCCAGCCCAGGGATTCCAGGTAGTCCCGGAGATACTGCTTGTCATAACTCTTCTGGGGGCCGCCGGCCCGGTAGTCTCCTTGCGGCCAGAAGCGGGAGGAGTCCGGGGTCAGGACCTCGTCGATCAGCAGCAACTCCCCAGCCACCAGACCGAATTCGAACTTGGTGTCCGCCAGGATAATGCCCCGGGGCTCGGCCCAGGCCTGGGCCCGGCGGTAGAGGGTGAGGCTGATCTCTCTCACCCTGGCTGCCAGGTCCGCTCCCACTTTGGCCGCCATGGTTTCAAAGGAGATGTTTTCGTCGTGGGTCCCCAGTTCCGCCTTGGTGGAGGGGGTAAAGATGGGTTGGGGCAGGCGTTCCGACTCCACCAGCCCCGGCGGCAAAGCCAGGCCGCCGATGCCGCCGGTGGCCCGGTATTCCGCCCAACCGGAGCCGGAGAGATACCCCCGGACGATGCACTCCACCGGGAGGGGCCGGGTCTTCTTGACCAGCATGGTGCGGTCTTGGAGCATCTCCCGGTGCGCCTGGCAGGCCGGGGGGAAATCCTCCACCTTCAGAGATAGAACATGGTTGGGGACCACGTCGGCCAAGTGCCGGAACCAGAACGCGGAAATTCGGGTAAGGATGCGGCCCTTGTCCGGAATAGGTTCGGCCATGACCACATCGAACGCGGAAATGCGGTCCGTGGCCACCAGGAGGAGGCGGTCCCCCAGGTCGTAAATATCCCGCACTTTGCCCTGGTGGCGGGGCCCCAGGCCTTCTAAGGCAGTGGCCAATACCGGCGCGCTCATCGGGTCCCTCCGGGGGTGGCCGCGGTCTGGGCCGCTTTCGGCTTAATTTTGACCAGCCGGGGAGTGAGGTGCTCTTGCGCCTTCAGGCGTTTGGCCGTTTCCTCTGCCGCCTTTTTCTCCGGGAAGGGTCCCAGGCGTACCTGGTAAGCGGGGGGCTTGCCCTTGACGGTGGTTTTGGCCAGATAAGCCTGGAATTTCTTGGCTTTCAGCCGCCGGGCCAGGGTTCGGGCCTGGTCCAGCTGGGGGAAAGTGCCGACGATCAACATGTATTTGTCTTCCTTAAGCACAGGTTTTTCGGGCCTGGGGGCCGCTGCCGGCGGGGGAGCCGCTACGAGGGGGGGATGACCCTGGCCAGGCCGCCCCGTGACCGGGGCCGGCGCTGGTTCTGCCGCCGGGGCTGCGGGCTCCTGCGTTTCCGCCAGAGGCGGGACGGCACTGGGCGCCGGCGCGGCGGTGGCGGCGGTTTCCGTGACTGGCTCCGGAGGCGGGACCAAATAGCGCTTCACCTGGACGCCAACGACCAGCAGAATGATGAGAATCCCGGCCAGACCCAGGCCCAGGCGGAGATGGCGGGAACTCAGGGTCAGGCGAGGGGAGTGGCCGCACAGGCTGGAATATAGTTTTTCTCCCCAGACCTTGCCGTGATGCCAGATCTTCCCCCAGATGCCGGCGGCGCCGGTTCCGAACCGGGGCCAGGCCGTTTTTTGGGACTCGGACGGCTCCTCAGAAAACCAGGTCTCCCGGCCACTCGTCTGCCAGGAGTCCCGGAGCTGCCGGAGCTGGGTCAGAAAGGCTCCGGCATCGGCAAAGCGGTCTTCGGGGTCCGGAGAGAGGCACTGTATGAGTAAATTCTGCAAAGGCAGGGGAATCTCCTCCAGGTCCACGGGCATGGTTTCCAGCCGGTAGGGAAAAGGCTCATCAAACGTTAGAGGGTAGGGCAGACTGCCCGCCAGCAGACGGTAGCCCAGAACCCCCAAGGAAAAAATGTTGCCGGCCGGGGAGACCTCCTCACCATGCAGGACCTCGGGGGGAGTATAGGCCTTAAGCTCCAGATGCAGGGCCTTATCCCCATCTGCCGGGGGGCAGGCGAAATTGGCCACCC
>JAKAGH010000100.1 GCA_021817645.1 Deltaproteobacteria bacterium | reverse complement strand
TTTCTCTCCAAGGTGCTGCGCAGTATGGATTTTCGGGTGGAAGTCAAGGAGGATTCCCTGTCCGCCCGCATTGACGGTTATGATGCGGCTACCTTGGAGGAAAAGCTGGAACTCCTGGGGCGGCTGATGATGATCAGCAAACAACTGGACATGAGTATGCTTTCCGAGGAGACCGTGGACCATTATTACCTGGAGTTCTTTGCCGGAATCAAGGAAGCAAGCAGTAAGCAGTGAGCAGAAAGAACCCAGGGAAAATTATGGGAAGTCGGCGGGAAGCGCCCCGTTAAGTTTGAACCTTAACTTTGAACCTTGAACTTCCGCAAGCGGCCGGCGCCGCCGCAAATTAAGGAGGTCCGTAAAGAATGGGACGCATTCTGGCCGTTGATGACGAACTGGACATGTTGGCCCTGCTGAAAATGATCATCGAGGGTTATTCCGACCATCAGGTCACCGCCACCAATAACCCCATGGAGGCGGCCGAGTTTCTGGGAAAGGAGCCATTCGACCTGATCCTCACCGATCTGAAGATGCCGGGCATGGATGGCATGGAGCTCTTGGCGGCGGCCCGAAAAATGGATGAAGACGCCCTGGTCATAGTCATCACCGCCTACGGCTCCCTGGAGTCCGCGGAAGAAGCCATGGCTCAGGGAGCGTTTGACTTCATCACCAAACCCTTTCGCAAGGAACAGATCCTCCTGGCCATTGACAAGGGCATGCGCTGGCGGGAGATGGTGCGGCAGAACAAAGAAATGAAAAAACGCCTGGAAGAGGAAAAAAACTGATATTATAAAGATAGAGCAGGTGTGCCCCCAGCAGGGCTAACACCTGGTCCGCCTCAACCTAAGGAGAAGTTAACCAGATGGAATGGCTTATTGTTATTGCCATCGTCTTATTGGTGGTAGCCTCAAGATGGGGTGGCTGCTGAGGGAAATGAAGCGCAGGCTTGGTTCAAGCCTGATCCGGCCCGCAGTCAAATAATCATCATAACCAGGGCGGACCCCCGGGTCCGCCCCCTGAAATTCCTTCCTTGCCGCCGGCCTACTGGGATTTCTTTTGTATCCCCTTGGGCAGCTGGTCCTTCTTCTGCAATCCGGGGGGCACGGTCGTGTCCTTGTTGCTCCAACCCTTCTTGGTTCCCTGGCTCCAGCCGGGAGGCTGGCCATTGCTCCATTTTTGCTGCTGCATCGCTTTCCCCTGGCCTTGTCCGCCGCCCTGGCCTGCTCCTTGCCCCTGGCCCTTAGGGCCGGCCAAAGCAGAGGCGGGAACCAGGAGGGAGAAAATTGCCACCAGTACCCAAAAACGCATGCCTTTACCCATAACACCCTCCAGAAAAACAGAGTTCGCCGCTACGGCTTCGATCCGTAAGGTCTTAATCGTTAGATAGATTTGCCTGGAGAAATATTAACGGATCTGTCTCTCATTAAACGAATTCTAAGCGCAACAAGTGGCCAGACGCTTGAAAAGACTGGACGTTTCGCTTCCCTGAGAATGACATTTCTGGGAAATTTGAGATCTTGGCACCGCTCTAATCAATAAAAATCGGCAGGATTACTGGTGAGATGAATTTCTGGAGGTTTGGGTCGGAAAAAAGGCGTACCTTTCCCTTGGAAGTCCTGAAGGCAGGAAAAATTTCCACGCGGCCGGCAGGGGCTTATAAGTTTATGCAGCCGACACCTGGATGATCGCCGTATAAGGCTGCTCCGACGCGGCCGGGAAATCGATCACCAAATCCCCGGGAAACCCCTGGGTGTCGTCGCTCAGCAGCGCATAATCCCCTTGGGCCAGATGGTCATTTAATTGTTCCAGGCGGTTGTGGTCATACTCTTCCCCCATTTCCAGGAAATATTGGGGAGTATAACTCACGGCCCAGGCCCGTTTGGCTTTCATGGGTTGCGGCATTCCTGGCCTCCTTCCTTAGCGGCTAATGCTGGTGTGAATTAGCCCTACCGGATCGTCTTGGTCCAGATACAGGAAAGAACAAGGTTAATCAAAAAATAAGAATTCCGCCGGGGGATGCAAGGGGGTATCCGGGAAATGCTGGAGGGTATCAGCGAGCCAGTAGCCAGAGAAAAACAACTGGCAACTGACTACTGTTTTCTCAAATGCGGCTGCGGGCCAGCACTAGGGCCGCGCCGGCGTGGAGCGCAGCCACCAGATAGAGGGTGGGGGCCAGGCCCCATACCGGCAGCACCACCAGGCTGATCCCCAGGGAGCCCACGGTGGCCCCCAGCAGGTCTGCGGCATAAAGGATTCCCCCCCGGGCCCCGGCATCCGGCCGGGCCTGGCCCCAGAGCGCGGCGCTGCCGGCAAACACGGCTCCACCCAAACCTCCCACCAGGACCAACAATCCGGCGAAGCCCGCCTGCAGCGCCATTTCCCGGCCGGACCAGGAGAAACGGGAGACGAGGGGCAGGGCCAGGGCCAAAAGCAGCGCCAAAACTGCCAGTCCTCCCTGCCAGGATGCCACCAGGAACCAGGCCCGGGGAGATGCGCCTGGGGCCCCGGCAGCTTCCCTGGGTTTCATGGCCCTGGGGGCCCAGGCCCCGCCCGCGGCCATCCCGGCCATGAACGCGGCGATCAGCAGGCCCAATTGCCGGTAGAGAGAGCCCAACTGGATTTGAAAAAGGATGAGAACCACGATTTCCAGGGTCATGGTCCCCAGACCCATGATCACCACCTGATAGAGATAGAGAGGACCGGAGCGGGTGCGCAAAAAGGCGGATAGGAGCAGGGTCGCCAGGCCGATGGCGGCCCACAGAATGAAAGGTGACTGGTATCTGAGGAAAAGCAGGATTTCTTTTAGAGGCAGCCCTTCTTGCATGCCGCTCAGGGCCAGATCATAGAAATAGCAGCGGGGATTGAGGTCGGTATTCACTTCCGGCGGTTGGCTCTCCAGGACGCGGCGCAGGTAATCCTGCCGGGGCCGGGACAAGTCTTGCAGGAGATAATAGTCCCTGACATATTCTAAGCTTAAATTGCGCGCGGCAATCCGGGCGGCCAAAACCTCCGGGTCTCCGACCAGGGTTCCGGGCGTGGGGCTGGCAAAGAAGCGGGCCCGTTCGCCCGGGAACACCAAAACCTCCGGGAAGACCCGGCGCAAGGTGTGGTAGGTCAGGGCCAGGTACGCGGCCCGCAGGGGCTGGAGGCTGGTTTCGGACCCGGCCAGGGAGAAACTGAAGACCCCCCCCCGGGGCTCCAGATGGCGGGCGACAATGGCAAAGAACTCCCGGGTATAATAGCGGTTTAACTGGGCGTTTTGGGGCTCCGGCAGGGCCATGAGGATAACATCATAGATCGCGTCGGTCGCACTCAGGTAGCGGCGGGCATCCTGGTAGATGAGGCGCACCTTGCCGTTGTCCCCTCCCGGGGCCAGGACCTGCCGTCCCAGGGCCACCAGTTGCGGGTCCAGTTCCACATAGTCCAGATGCGAGACCGTGGCGGTCTTTAAGACCTCCGGCACCAAACCCGGGGCGCCGCCCCCCAGGAGCAGGACCCGCCGGGGCCGGGGATGCTCCAGGAGGCCGAATTGCGTCTGGTATTCGGCGTTCAAGGGATCAGGGTAAGAGAACAGCCACAGGCTATTGGCAAAGAAACTGACCTGCTCCCCTTCCCGGGTGGCGGTGAGACGGGCATAAGGGCTATCGACGCTGGCCAGGACCTGGCGGCCGGGCCACTGCCAGGTGAGGCTCAGTCGTTCCAGTTGCGGGTGAAAGATTAACCCCCCGGTCAGGAGCAACAATCCCCCAGCCGCGGCCAGACTTAAGGCCAGAGTCCGGGGGCGGGCCAGGAGCCAGGCGGCCAGGGCCAGCAAGAAGCCGCCGCCCAGGCTCAAGGCCAGGGTGGAATAGCGGCCCAGCAGCAGGAGTTGCAGCAGGCAGACCCCCAGGGCCGCGCCCAGGGCCTCCAGATAGTAAACCCGGCCCACCGCTTCCTGAGGGGCGGAGGCCGCCAGGACCCGGCAGGCCCAGGGAAAGAAGAAGCCCGAGACCAGGCCGAAGGGAGCCAGCAGGATCAGGAAAAGGAGCAGCGCTGCGCCCGCGGGCAGGGACTGGCCCCAGGGCAGGGGGGCCAGCAGGGGCAAGGCTTTGGTGACCAGGATGGTGCCCGGCAGCAGCCAGGCCAGGAGGCAGAGGAGCCCTGCCAATTGGGGGACGCCAGGGGGATGACGGGAGGCCAGCCGCCCGCCCAGCAGGCTCCCCAGACCGGTCCAGAGCAGCCAGCACCAAAGCCCCAGGGCCAGTTTCAGTTCCTGCCCCTGGGATAGCACCAGGAACTCCCGGAGGATCAACACCTGGGAAACCAGGCTGCCGGCACCGTAAATGAGGATGAGACCGTTTTCGGTTTTCAGTTTTCCGTTTTCCGTTAAAAGAACAAAAATTATCAATAAATTATGCGAAGGTTCGATAACTTTGCGAATTAGCCATGATCTTTTAACTAAAAACTAAAAACTAAAACCCTGTTATTCGATATTATAGCGCCGCAATTTCTCCCGCAGGGTCTTGCGGTCGATCCCCAGGGCCCGGGCGGTTTCGCTTTTATGCCCGTCGAAGCGTTGCAGGGTCTGGATGATATGGTCCCGCTCCAGGTCCCGGAGGGAAAGGGACGACCCCTCGGCGGCCGGAGAGCTGACGGTGCCGGCGAAGGCCAGGTCTTTGGGCTCCAGTAGGGGGCCGGAACTCAGAACCACCAGCCGCTCCACCGTGTTTTCCAGTTCCCGCACATTGCCGGGCCAGTCGTGCCGCACCAGAATTTCCATGGCTTCCGGGGCGATGCCCTGGAGGTCTTTCCGCAGGCGGGCGTTGTATTTTTCCAGGAAATGCTGGGCCAGCAAAGGGACGTCGTTTTTTCGCTCCCTTAAAGGGGGCATCTGGATCAGCACCACATTGAGCCGGTAAAACAGGTCCTCCCGGAAGGAGCCGTCCTTGATGGCTTTGGTGAGGTCTTTGTTGGTGGCGGCGATGATCCGCACGTCCACGGTGATAACCCGGTGGCTGCCCACCTTGGAGATCTTGCGTTCCTCCACCGCCCGGAGCAGTTTCGCCTGTACCTCCAGGCCGATGTTGCTGATTTCATCGAAAAAAAGGGTGCCGTTCTGGGCCAATTCGAATTTGCCGATCTTGTTGGCATCCGCACCGGTGAACGAGCCTTTGACGTGGCCGAAGAGTGCGCTTTCAAACAGGGTTTCCACCAGGGTGCCGCAGTCCACGGTGATGAAGGGACGCCGGGAGCGCTGGCTCAACTGGTGGATTTTCCGGGCCACCAGCCCCTTGCCGGTGCCCGATTCGCCGGTTAACAGGACCGTGCTGTCCGTGGGCGCCACCCGGGCCACCATATCCATGATGCGCTCCATGGGCTCGCCCTGGTACACCAGCACGGAGCGTTCGTCCTTTTTCAGTTCCTGGCGCAGGTAGAGGTTCTCCAGGTTGACCCGCCGCTTTTCCAGGGCCCGGCCCACCAGATGCCGGAGATCATCGGGAGTAAAAGGCTTGGATAGAAAATGGAAGGCCCCGGCCTTGATGGATTCCACCGCGGACTGAATCGTGCCGTAGCCGGTGATGATGATCACTTCGCTTTCCGGGTCGATGGCCCTGATTCTCTTCAGGGTTTCCAGGCCGTCGATGTCGGGCATCACCAGGTCTAGAAGTACGGCGTCAAAGGAGATTTTTTCCAGCAGAGCCAGTCCCTGGCGGGCATTGGGAGCCATTTCCACCCGGTAGCCCTGGCGGGAAAGAATCTGATAGCAGGCATCGCGCATGACCTTATCATCGTCGATTACCAGAATCTGGGCCGGGGGGTCGCTCATGAGAAAAATTTCCTTAATATTCAACTAATGGTATTTTCTGGGATTTTCGCAGACACCGGGTTCATTCTATTAAACCCCCCCGGACCTGTCAAGGGGAGGAAAACCGGCTGAGGCGAGCAAAGAGTGCTTCTAAGCTTTTCTAGCGAATAAGACCTAAAGCAAGGAGGATAAAAAGCTAAGGTGGGCGCAGACTATCTGGTAATGGAGAAAAAAAATTTTGCCTGGGCTTATCTCTTCCGAGATTCCCCCTGGGCCGCAGTCTATGGTAGAAGAATAGCAAAGGAATCTGCTTGGCTCTGAGACTCTGCATTCCCTGCTTAATGGACCAGGGCGCCCCCGAGGGCCTGGAGTCCTGGCGTGAGGCTATCTTTCCAGACCAGAGAAGGAAAATCAGTGAAAAAAACAGACATCAATGCCCCCTCTTTTTGGGGCCAGTTGCTCATGGTGGGTGTGCCCGGACTCCGGCTGGACGCAGTAGCCCGGGAAATGGTGCGGGACCTGCAGGTGGGTGGGGTTATCCTCTTTGCCCGCAATATCGAAAGCCCGGAGCAAGTCTGGGAACTCTGCCGGGACCTGCAGCAGGAAGCCCTGGCTGCCTCGGGTTTGCCCCTGTTGATCTCCGTGGACCAGGAAGGTGGTCCGGTGCAGCGCTTTAAGGCTCCTTTTACCATCGTGCCCCCGGCCCGGCAACTGGGCCTGGAGGCGCAAGCGCCGCGGGTGGAGACCCTGGCCCGGCAGACGGCCCGGGAACTGGCCCTGATGGGGGTCAATATGGATCTGGCTCCGGTGCTGGATGTGGCCCGGGGGCCGGATTGCCCCTTATGGGAGCGCTCCTACGGCCAGGACCCGGAACTGGTGGCCCGGCTGGGGGCGGCCGCGATCCGGGGCTACCTGGCGGGGGGCGTTTTGCCGGTGGGCAAACATTTTCCCGGGCTGGGGGATACCCGGGTGGATTCCCATGTGGACCTGCCCCTGAGCCAATCGGGCGACCCTGCCCGGGAACAGGAGATGATCCCCTTTCGCGCCGCGGTGGCCGCGGGGCTGCCGGCCATCATGACCGCGCATATGGTGGTGCCGGAGTGGGACTCCCGGGCCGCCACCCTGTCCTCTGTCATTTTGCAGGAAAAGCTGCGCCGGGACCTGGGGTTTGACGGCGTCATCATTACCGATGATTTGGAAATGGGGGCCATCGCCACCCGGCAGAGCGCGTCCGCGGGGGCCCGGGAGGCCTTAGCGGCCGGGGCCGATCATTTGCTCATCTGTAATAACTGGGAGGCCATCAGGGAGACCGTCCACCTGCTGCAGGGGGATGCGGCCCTGGCCCCCCGGGCTGAGGCCGCGGGCCGGCGCGTCCGGCTGCTCCGGCAGCGGATCATACTGCCACTGCCCGGTATTCGCGAGGTGAAAGATTTTTTCCGGCGCCCCGGGGATTAATACCAATTTGATGTCAAACCTAGAGTTTTGCATTGGTGGGGCGGGCCTCGGTGCCCGCCTGTGGCCAGCAGCACAATGACCAATTTTTCATAACTCTGCCTTTTAGGTCAAATAATTATGTCCGCCGGTAACGTGCGGCGCAAATGAGCCAAATATTTATTTCCGCTGAGGACGCGCAGAGCGAAAGCCGAAGACAAAAAAAATGACCGGGAGGGGGAAGCCCGGTCATTTTATGGAGAAAGGAGAATATGGTTTGGGGTATACGGGGGTAACCTGCATTTAAGACATGCACTATTGGTGCCAAATTTCTTCATTGGACAAATAACTAGTAGATACAACTAGTTATAAAAATACACCAGAATAGGGATAAAGTTGGGTGGTTCAATTAATTGTACCAGGGCCGGGTTTTAATCCGGGGAGAGGCTCTTTCTGGCGTGGGCGGCCCTGATTCTGCACCCAAAATTGGACCGGGCCAAATATTTTAACCTCCCTGAAGCATGGCGGCCGCGGTGGCCAAAACCTGCTCCACCGTCAAGTCTTGCAAGCAGCGGGGTTCCGGGCAGGATATTTCCCGGCCCGCGGCGCAAGGAGCCTGCGGACAGGGCGCCTCCAGAACCCGGACGCCTTTTCCCCGGGGGGCCCAGACCCGGGGATCAGTGGGGCCGAACAGGGCCAGCACTCCCGGCACTCCCAGGGCCGCGGCCAGATGGGTCAGGCCGCTGTCCCCTCCCAGATAGAGGCGGCAGCGGGCCAGGGTGGCAGCCACCGCGGTCAGGGGGAGATTTGCCAGGAGAAGATGATCCTGGGCCGCGGCCAATCCCTGGAGATAAGGAAGGATAGGTTCCTCCGCGGGGCCTGCCAGCCAGATTATTTGCAGGCCGTGCTGCCAGGCCAGGCTCCGGGTCGCCTCATAATAGTGGGCCAGGGGCCAATTTTTTAATTTCTGGCCGCTGCCCGGGGCCACCGCCAGGAACGGGCCGGAGCCGGACAACTGCGGGGCCTGGTCTAGCCAATCAGCGCCGAGGAGCAGGCGAAAAGAGGCAGCAACCGGTGCAACTCCCAGGCGGGCTAAGGCTGCGGCCAGGACCGTCCCCACTGCGTCCTGCCCGGCCGCGGGAAAGGAAGGCAGCCAGTGCACCGCAGTAATCCCGGCCTCGGCGAGGCGGGCCAGCAGGGCAGGGTGGGGCCGGGGGCTGAAGACCAGGGCTAATTGGAAAGGGGCCAGGCGCTCCTGCAGAACCGGGGGCAGGGGGGCATCCGCCAGGAACAAGGGGGTCCAGGCGGCCGCGGCGCTGTCCCAAATGGCCTCCAGGAAGAGGGTGGGAGAGAGCAGGGACCAGAGTTGCGGCTGGCCCAGCGCCGTGATTCGGGCTTGAGGGTAATGCCGCCTCAAAGCCAGCAGGGCCGGGCCGGCCAGAAGCAGGTCCCCCAGCGCGCCCTGGTGCCAGATGAGGATTTCTTTTACTGCTTCCGGACGCGGTAGTTTTCCTGACGACATGATGAAGAGATATTAATTTTTTGAAGCCTGGGGCTCAAGCCCATACTGCAAAAATTTAATTCCAGAAAGGGATTGTGAGGGTGGGTGGGGGTAATGTCCTAATTTAAAAGATATTTGTTATTCTGAACAGGGCATCGCTTCGTTACGAATCCCTCTTTTCCAAAGAAAATGAGAGATTCTCCGCGGCGCTCAGAATGACAGTTTAGTGCGTTTGGAGGTTTTGCAATGGCTTCTAACTCGAAAATTATGGAAAGGCACAAGGCGGGCGTCTCGCCCGCCCGTTTTAGCGCAGGCGAGACGCCTGCGCCACGAGTATAAACTTTTCAAAGACAGAAACAGAATCTATCGAAACATTCTCTTTTGCTGCTCACCGCTTACTGCTTTTCCTCCTCCGCCAGGCGCTGGGCGGTGCGGGTGTGGAAGTGGGGCTGGCCCTGGGGCTCCAGCAGGGCCAGGGTGTCTTCAAAGAGGTGCCGGTTCAGGTCGCGCGCAGATGCAGTTCCGGCCAGGAGGTCGGCAATACCGGCGTTGGTGTCCGGCTCGGTCTCCAGTTCTGCCAGAAATTTCCGGGCCTGCTCCGGGGCCACCCGGTGGAGCAGGACCGCGGCCAGGACCACCCGGGGGTCGCCGCCTTCGGATTTGAGGAGGTCAAGAGCGTAATGCATCCCTTTCTCGGTGCGCTCCCATGCTTCGGAGTCTTGCAAATGAGCCTGCACCAGTGCGGCCAGCCGCTCTTTAAAGGTCTGGGCGGCCTTTTTTTCCTTCATCAGGTCGGGCACGCATTTTTCCGCGTACTGGCACCATTCCGCGCAACCCAAAGAGATCTTGGGATTATAAAACATATGGCCGCACCAGGCGCAGCGCCGGCGGGCGTCATCCTTGAAGAACTCGATCTCCGCCCCGCATTTGGGGCATTCCGCCACAAAGATGTCTTCAGGTTTCCAGAAGCGGGTATCCTGGCCGGGGCATTTCATCTGTTCCATGGCCTGGCCTCACTTTCCCTTGATTTTCTGCTGCTGGACCACCTGGCCGGTGGTCCCCAGGGTGCAGATGGTGACCGGCAGATCCTTGCCGGAGGCCGCCAGCGCCTGG
>JAKAGH010000099.1 GCA_021817645.1 Deltaproteobacteria bacterium | reverse complement strand
TGGCAAGTCCATCATTCCTTTTATCCTGGGCTACGGCTGCAGCGTGCCCGCGGTCATGGCCACCCGCATCCTGGAGACCCCCCGGGACCGCCTGGTGGTGTCGCTGTTGGCCGTGCTCATCCCCTGCTCGGCCCGCTCGGTGATCATCTTCGCGCTGGTGGCTTATGCCCTGGGTCCCTATTGGGCCCTGGCGGTGTATCTCTTCAACCTCCTGGTCATAGGCATCCTGGGGCGGATCTCCACCATGCTCCTGCCGGAGGTCTCCCCGGGGCTGCTGATGGAGATCCCCGAGTACCGGAAGCCCACCTGGCACAACGTCTTACGAAAATCCTGGTACAGCCTGAAGGACTTTATTGTCGTGGCCTGGCCCATTCTCATTGCCGGCAGCCTGGTTCTCAGCCTGCTCAAGTACTATGGGTTCGAGGGTTCGGTCAACGCGGCACTCAAGCCCTTGACCGGGCTTCTGGGCCTGCCCCCGCAAGTGGGCACCACCCTGATCTTCGGCATCATGCGCAAAGAACTCTCCCTGATTATGCTCGGCGAGGCCCTGGGCACCACCAACGTCACCGCGGTGCTCTCCATGGCGCAGCTCCTCACCTTTACCATCTTTGTGCTGTTTTATGTGCCCTGCGCCTCCACCATTGCCGCGCTGAGCCGGGAATTGGGCTGGAAACAGGCGGGTCTGGCCGTGGTCATCTCCCTGGGGCTGGCCGTGCTGCTGGGGGTGCTGACTAGGAGTTTCGGGGCGCTGGTGTTTTGACTGAAAGCGACCAGCTGTCAGCTATAAGATAGAGGAGGTTGTCATACCAATTCGGTTCCCTTGTATGACGAGGAGGAGGGATCATGAGCTCTATACTGCATGACCGAAACCTGGAGCAGATGTTGGTTCCCATCACGATAGTGCGAGGGGGGAGCAGCCGAGCATTTTTCTTTGAAGACCGAAACGTGCCCCAACCGGGGAGGGGGCTGGAGGAGTTCCTCCTGGCTGTGCGCGGATCGCCGGATCCCATGGGAATGGACGGCCTCGGTGGGAATACCGCGTTGCAGTCGAAGGCGGCCATCGTCTCGCCTTCTACCCGCCCCGACGCGGACGTGGACTACACCTTCATCCAGATGTTTCCCGATCAGCCGGCTGGCATAACTTACAAGCTGACCTGCGGGAACATCGCCGCCGGCGTGCCGGTGTTCGCGCTGATGAAGAACATGATTCCCAATGTGTCCGATGGAGATGTAACTGTCCGGGCGTTTTCGGTGAACACCCAGAAGATGATGTACCTGACCCTTGAGGTGCTCAACGGTGAAGCGCGGGTTGCCGGGGACACGGCCATCGGGGGTGTTCCGGGTACGGGCGCTGAGGTACTGGTCGATTTCCGCGACCAGAGGGGGGGATTCACCGGGAAGCTGTTTCCCACCGGTCGCCTCGTCGATTCCATTGCCATGGACGATGGCAGCTCCATCGACGTGACGATCGTCGACATGGTTAACGTGTGCGCCTTCTTTGAGCCCCGGTCGTTTGGCATCGGCTGCACTGGACTCGAGCTTCCCCACCCTGACGGGACCGTCGTCCAGCCGCCCGGCATGGAGTCGCGGCTTACCGAACTGCGCCTTAAAGTCGCAAAGCTGATCGGCTGGAACCAATACACCTTCGACTCGATTCGCAAGGCTGCGCTTCCCTTCGCTGTCTCCGTGACGACACCCCGCGATTACAGGGACCTGGATGGTAACCGGATGCAGGCGGGAGGCATCGATCTCGTCGCCCGTTTTTATGCCGAGTCCATAATGCACACCGCAGCACCCGGCAGCGGCTCGACCTGCCTGGGGGCAGCAGCCTCGATCCCTGGCACTATTCCTAACCGCGTGCTCGCCACCGGAGATTTAAAAGCTGGCAAGGGAGGCCGGATCACTTTCGGACACCCGAGCGGCAGGTTCGAGCTTACGTCTCAACCAGTGCTGGGTGCCTCGCCAAACGACACGAGGTTTGCCAAGCTTGCCTTTCCGCGCACGGCGCGGATTATCTGCGACGGCAGAGTCTACATCAAGAACAACCGGCCACCGGAACACTCTGCGTGGGAGGAGGTGGATGAAGTCACTGCGGCCTCGTTTTTCCTCTACGCCGACCAAGTGAGCATCCAAAAATAGGGCGTAACGTAACAGACTCCAGACTTCTTCTACTAAAAACCTTTGACTTCTCAGCAAGGAATATCAATGAAAGAAAAAAAATTCTTAGGCAAAATAAGACAAGACCCCTTTGAGGCCCTGGCCAAGGGCCCCAAAGAGGTGATGGCCTCCCTCTGGCAGGAATACCTCCAGGAGATCCTGAACGCGACGCAGAAAAGCGGGCGTTTCCGCCTGGTCCGGCAACAGATCGAAGACAAGGCCGGTTTCCCGGAAATATACCGGGAGTGGAACCAGATGGACCTGGAGGCCCGGGCCGCGGCCTGGAAGCGCCTGATGGGCGCAGCCAAGGACGTCTTGTGGGCCGGCTGGGAAACCTGCGTGCGCTGCGGCGAATGCTGCGAACTCTCCAGCCCTACCCTGCTCGCCCCGGACCTGGCCCTGTTCCAGCAGGAAGTCCTCACCTGGAATGAGGTTTATACCCTGCGGCCCGGGGAAAAGGTCACTGACCGGGAAGGAAAGCCCAGCACCCTGGCCGCGGAACGTTTGAAGATCCGGGAGGTCCCCGGCTCCAGCCAGTGCTGGTTTTATCTGGCCGCCAACCGGAGCTGCCGTATTTACGACCACAGGCCCGAGCAATGCCGCCGCCAGCAATGCTGGAGCGAAGAGGCCGAGGCCCCGGCCCCTGGGGAACTACTCACCCGGGAAGCCCTGCTGGCCGGGGTCCCGGAGGTCTGGGAACTGGTGCAGGCCCATCAGGAACGCTGCTCTCTCGGCCGGGTGCGCCAGGCCCTCCAGGGTCTGGAGACCGACGCGGAGGCCGCGGGCGAAGCCCTGTTTGACGCGCTGCATTTCGATCATTACCTGCGGGGCATGTTGCAGGAGGAATGGGAGCTCTCCCCCGCGGCCATCGACTTCATCCTGGGGCGGCCCCTGACCCGCTTCCTCCAGGACCACGGCATCAACGCCACTTTGACTCCCGAAGGGACCTTCCGGCTGACGCCCCGGTGTGAGTGAGTTCAGGAGGAAGTCATGATCGAAGAACTGATCACCGGCAATCGCAGTTACCGGCGTTTCTATGAAAACGAGGCCGTGTCCCTGGACACCCTGAAGTGGCTGGTGAACCTGGCCCGGCTCTCTGCGTCCGGGGCCAATCTCCAGCCCTTGAAATATTACCTGGCTCATGAGCCCTCCAGAAATGCGGCGATTTTCTCCTGCCTGGCCTGGGCCGCTTACCTGAAAAATTGGCCCGGTCCGGCGGAGGGCGAACGGCCCGCCGCTTATATCATCATCCAGGGGGATAAGGACATCAGCCAAAACTTCGGCTGCGACCACGGCATCGCCGCGCAAAGCATCCTTCTGGGGGCCAGGGAACAAGGGCTGGGCGGTTGCATCCTCGGTAGCATCCAGAGAGACCGCCTCAAAAATCTTCTGGAACTTCCCGAAAATTTGGAGATTCTCCTGGTCATCGCCCTGGGCCGGCCCCGGGAAAAAGTGGTCCTGGAGGAAATCGCCCCCGGAGCGGACATCAAGTATTGGCGGGACCCCCAGGAGGTGCACCATGTACCCAAAAGAAGGCTGGAAGATATCATCATCAACTGGGCGTAAACCAAAGTAAGTTCCACCTCGACCAGTGAAGTCAAGCCGCGGGTGCGGCCGGTCCTGCCGGGAAAGACTAGAAGCCGTTGCCAAACCTCAACTTACCCTAAGCTGCCATTCTGAGCGAAACGAAGAATCTCGACTTTCCGAAGCGTTGAGATCCTTCACTGCGTTCAGGATGACAGAAAAGAGGTTTTGTAATGGCTTTTAAACGTAACTTTGATACCCGGGCTCATACATCAAAGATTTGATATAACCCAAAATATCATCGGGTCGCGGTTTGCTGGCCAGGTCGTGACGGTAGGCCGTCTCGGCCACTGTCGCGGCAATGGTGGCGGATACCTCCCGGATTTTGGCCAGGGGCGGATAAACGCTGCCTTGCGCCAGATCATCCTCTGTCACCAAAGAGGCCAGGGCCTGGGCGGCCAGAAAGAACATTTCATCCGTCACTTGCCGGGCCCCGCTGGCGATCACCCCCAAACCCACCCCCGGAAAGATATAGACGTTATTCCCCTGGGACGGCACTAAGGTCTTGCCCTCGACGGTTACGGGGCCAAAGGGGCTGCCGCTGGCAAAAATGGCGCGGCCTTGGGTGCGGCGATACGCGTCCTCCGCGGTGCATTCCGCTTTCGAAGTGGGGTTGGAGAGCGCGAAAATTATGGGCCGTTCATTGAACCTGCCCATGGCTTCCAGGATGGGCCCGGTAAACAGCCCCTGTTTCCCGGAAAGCCCGATGATGACGCGGGGCTCCAAGGTTTCCACAATGGTCGTCAGGTCAAAGATGAACTCGTGGTCCCGGGCTAAGCCCAGTTTCCGGCCGCTCAAATCACTGCGGCTTTTAACCACTAGGCCGTGCGAATCCACAAACCAGCAGCGCTGCCGGGCCTCCTCCTCGGTTAAGCCTTCCCCCAGCAGCGCCGCCACGGTCAGGGCCGCAACGCCTTGCCCGGCTTCGCCGGCCCCCACGAAGAGAAATTTCTGATCGCTGAGCCTGCCGCGTTTAATCCGCAAGGCCGAGTAGAGTCCGGCCAGGGCCACGGCAGCGGTGCCCTGGATGTCATCATTAAACGCGCAGACACGTTCCCGGTACCGTTCCAGCACCCGGAAGGCGTTGATATTGCCGAAATCCTCAAACTGAATCAGAGTCCTGGGAAAGACTTCCGCCACGGCCACCATGAACTCTTCCACAAAGTCATCGTAGGCCGCGCCCCGGAGACGCCTCTGCTTCAGGCCGATATATAAGGGGTCGTTGAGCAGTTCCTCGTTTTCCGTGCCCACGTCCAGAGTTACCGGCAAGGTGTGGGCATGGTGGATGCCGGCGCAGGCCGTGTACAGAGTCAGTTTGCCCACGGGGATGCCCATGCCGTCCGCGCCCAGGTCTCCCAGGCCGAGAATCCGCTCTCCGTCGGTGACCACAATGATGCGGATATCCCGGTTCGGCCAATTCCGCAGCAGTTCCACCATCCGCCCCCGGTCTTTCAAGGAAATGAAGAGCCCCCGGGGGCGGCGAAAAATATGGCCGTATTCCAGGCAGGCCTGCCCCACTGTCGGCGTATAAATAAGGGGAATGATTTCCTTGATGTGGTCGATGACCACCCGATAAAACAAGGTCTTATTGCGGTCCTGGAGGGAGATCAGATAGAGGTATTTCTCAATGTCGTTCGGCTTTTTGCGGAGATTCTCAAGGGTCCGCTGCACCTGTTCTTCCATGGTTTGGACCCGGGCCGGCAGCAGCCCCCGGAGCCCCAGCATTTCCCGCTCCTTTTCCGTGAAGGCCGCGTCTTTATTAAAGACCGGGTCCCGGAGCAAGGCCGCGCCCGTGGGAAAGCCCAGCATTCTCACCAGGATCTTTTCCTTCTCATCCGCCAGCCTGCTGCCCTCCATGACCGCGGCTAAATCTACTAGGTTCAGGAGCCGCTCAATGGCCGCCTGCTCCATCAGGTTCCGCTTGATGCGGATCACCGTGTCTTCGTCTTCCAGGGTTACCTTGTACATGTTACTCTTCCCCTTTTTGAAAAATAACCTCACGCCGAGGCGCAAACATTTAGCTTTGTAGGGTGCGCCCTGCGCACCATTTCTGCCGGGACCAGGCGGGCACCGAGGCCCGCCCCACCAGACTTTGCATGGATAGTGATAATTATCGGCCACTACCAAATATTCTAAGCGTGCTTATATTCAAAGCAATGCAGATGCACCTTTTGGATATTTGCGTCTTGCTTTGCGCCTTGGCGTCTTTGCGTGAGAAACAGGATTTGGGATGGAATTAACTTCTAAAACTGGAAGCTGCCCATGATTCCCATCGATCCGCAGCTTTACCCGAAATTAGTGCTGGCCCTGGGGGGCAATGCCCTGATCCGCCCCGGAGAACCGGGGACTTTGGAAGAGCAGTATCGCCGCATCCGCCAGGCCATGGCGCACACCGCCGACCTGGTGACGGCCGGCTTCGCCACCGTCATCACCCACGGCAACGGCCCCATGGTGGGACACCTGCTGCTGCAGATGGATTGCGCCCGGGCCCTGGTCCCACCCATGCCGTTATTTATTTCCGACGCCGACACCGAAGGCAGCCTGGGCTACCTGATCCAGCAGTGCCTGGTCAACGAACTGCACCGCCGCGGCCGGAAACAAGGCGTGGCCACAGTGATTACCCAGGTGGTGGTCGCCCGGGATGATCCGGCCTTCCTCGCCCCGGACAAACCCATCGGCCCCTTTTTCCCCGCGGCGGAGGCGGAGCGCCTGCACGCGGAGCAGGGCTGGCATCTGGCGGAGGACGCGGGCCGGGGCTGGCGCCGGGTGGTGCCCTCCCCTCATCCCCTGGCCATCATTGAGCAGGAGATTATCTCTTATTTACTGGGCGGCGGATTTATCGTCATTGCCGGGGGGGGCGGCGGGGTGCCGGTAGTGCGCGGGCCTGACGGCGACTTGCAGGGAGTGGAGGCGGTCATTGATAAAGACCGGGTGGCCGCGGTGCTGGCCCGGGAAATCGGGGCCGATCTCCTGATCTTTCTCACCGCGGTGGCCTATGCCTATGCGGATTATCAGCGGCCGCAGCCGCGGCCCCTGCCCCGGCTGACTGCGGCTGAGGCGCAGAAATATCTGGAGGAGGGCCATTTCGCAGCCGGCAGCATGGGCCCCAAGATCGAATCGGCCCTGGATTTCTTGGCCCGGGGCGGCAAAAGGGTGCTGATCACCCAGTGCGAAAGCCTGGCCGCGGCCCTGCAAGGCCAGACCGGGACGCATATTTTTCCGTGAAGAAGCTATCAGCTGTCGGCTTCCAGCTTTCAGCCAAAATCTCTTGGTATTTATTGCCCTAAAACCTTGAACATTTCTGGAGATTTTCCTAAATGACATTCAACCTCCCTACTTATCATCCTCCAGATTTTAGCAAACCCCCTCTTAAAGACGCCCCTTTGGTAACCTTCGCGTCGGTAGCGCAGCCGGGCGTGGCCCCGGAGAATTACCACGCTACCACCATCTTCCCGGAGTTTTTCCAACTGGAAAAAGGCCAATGGGTCTTAATAGAAAATTCCCGGATGGATTGCGTGGTGGTCTTGTCGCCGGAAGGGCTGCTGCTGGTCAAGGAATTTCACCATCTGGCAGTGGGCGAAGAAGTGGCCTTGGGCCGGGGGGAAAACTGCGAAGAGGGTATCTTCGTCCACACCGAGGCTTTTGCTCCGACCCCGCAGGCGGCTGAAAAATTCGCGTTCCGCACCCGCGTGTCCCGGGAGACCTCCTTTTCCATTGATTACGATGAGCTTTATGACCTTCTGGCCTATGAACGACCAAACGGCTTCATCCTCTGGGTCGTGGGTCCGGCCGCGGTCTTTGACCGGGATTCCCGGGCCGCTTTGGTTTCGTTGATCCGGCAGGGTTACGTCCACGGCCTCCTGGCGGGTAACGCCCTGGCGGTCCACGACCTGGAAGCCGCGCTCTTCCAGACGGCCCTGGGCCAGGAGATTTATTCGAAGCAGCCGGTCCACCTGGGCCATTACCACCATTTGGACGCCTTGAATACCGTGCGCCGCGCGGGCTCCCTGGCCCGGGCCCTGGAAACGGGTTTGATCACCGGCGGAGTAATGCACGCCCTCTGGCAGCAGCAGGTACCTTATGTCCTGGCTGGCTCCATCCGGGATGACGGCCCGCTGCCGGAGGTGATCACCGATGCCCTGGCGGCCCAGGACGCCATGCGCAGCCTCACCAGCCGGGCCACCACGGTGATTGCCGTGGCCACCCAGCTGCACAGCATCGCCGCGGGCAATATGATCCCCGGTTATGCCGTTCTGCCGGAGGGGGAGGTCAGGCCGGTCTATTTCTATGTGGTGGATATGAGTGAGTTCGCGGCGGAGAAACTGGCCAATCGCGGCTCTCTGGCCGCCCGGGGGATTTTGACCAACGCCCAGGATTTCCTGGTGATTTTGGCACGAGGACTGGACCGGACATAACCTGGCCCGCCCCGCGGTAAATTCAGGCCCAGCCGCCGGCAAAGGCATATTTGGTCGTAGGGGCGGACCCAGGTGTCCGCCCTAATGCGGGCGCATACACGCCTGCGCCCCTGCAATTCCCTGCCTTTGGGTTCGACCCGGCATTAAGCCGTCTTCTGCAAACGTTCCACTTCCAGGGCCAGCGCCACTTGCTTGGCCAGAGATTCCAGGAGGCGCAGGCGCAGTTGCTCCGGCAACAGCCAATTTTGGGCTTCCGGATCCTTGGGCCGCAGGGCCAGCACCCCGATGGTGGCCTGGGTCTCCGGCAAGGGCACATAAAGAATGGGGGAGTCCGCCAGATTCTGAGTCCCCCAACCCGCCATCTGTCCGTTTCCGTAGGACCACTGGGCCGCGTCCAGTTCTTTCACCAGATCCTTTTGGAAAACCGCGGAAAAATCCCCGGCCGCGGGCCGCAACTTGCCCGTTTCGTCCGGCAGTAGCGCCACCACCAGGCACTCAAAGATCTCCGAGATTTGCTTGACCGCCCCCTGTAAGATCTCCGCGGTGCCCCGGGCGCCTGCCAGTTCCCGGCTCAGGGCATACATGGCCGCGGTCTGGCGCTCGTGTAAGCGCGCGGCCTCAGCTTGCTGTTTAATCAAGGTGGCCAAATGCCCCATGACCGCGGCCACCAGAAACATCACCACAAAGGTGACGATGTATTTGGCTTCTTCCACCGTAAACGACCAGCGGGGCGGGACAAAACAAAAATCGAAGGTCAGGACGCTCAGGAGGGAATTGAGCATAGCCGGCCCGCGGCCGCACTGCATGGCGGTGACCATCACCGCCAGCAGATAGACCATGATGAGGTTGGGGAGGTCGAAGTAAGGATACATCAAAAAGCAGAGGCCGGTGGCCGCCAGCAGATACAGGAGCGCCCCTTCGTAATCGGAGGGGAACCGCTTCCCTTGCCCCGGGGCCGCGGCTGCCATGGAGGCGGCCTGCTCTCCCCGGATCAGATAAACATCCAGGTCGCTGCTCAGCAGCAACAATTCTTCCAAAGGACTTTTCGAGAAGATTTCTTTCCACCAGGCGCGGCGTCTGGGTTTGCCGGCAAAAATCCTGGCGATGTGCCGCTGCCGGGCGCAGTTGACGATCTCTTCGCCGATGCTGCGGCCCCTCAGGGTGATTGTTTCCGCGCCCAGATTCTCAGCCAGCCGCAGGTTGGAAACCGCGCGATTCCTCTCTGCTTCCGGCAGCCGCAGCATCTCGGGGTTCTCCACATAGACTGCATACCATTCCGCGTTTGCGGCTGCGGCTTGCTTGGCGACGGCCCTGATTAAGTCGGCGCTGGCAGGGCTCGGCCCGACGCAGACCATAAACCTTTCCGGTTTGCTTCCAGAAGACTCCACTGCCTCCACTCCTTGGCCTTGGGTTTGATCACGCCCCAAATTTGAGATGGGATGATCCTGCATCCTCAGCTTTAGCTGCACCTAGACCGACCATTGGGACATTTTCCACAGGTATAATAGCACAACACCTCATGCTGGAAAAGTTAAGACTTCTCTGACTGCGGGTAAACCTGTCAGCCCCGGTTTATTTGCCAGGATCGGTCATGAGCGTTGTCGAGACCTCTGCGAAAGCCACGTTTCTGTCATTCTGAACGGAGCGCAGCGGAGTGAAGAATCTAGTATTTGCTGAGAAACACTAGATTCTTCG
>JAKAGH010000098.1 GCA_021817645.1 Deltaproteobacteria bacterium | reverse complement strand
GAGAGAACAATTCTCCAGGTTGGGCGCAAGTCGTCTGGGCACGCATCAAGGAAAGCATATTTTTCACCAAATGTCGCGTAAATTTTCTTAAGGCCTTATCGGAAAAAACTTTTGGCAATCGCTATATCTGGTCCAGGAGGAAGGAGAGCAGCCTACGGGGATGTGGGTCTTTGTCCGGGACATCACCGAGCGCCGACGGGCCGAAGCGTCTTTGGAAAAAAGGTTGATAGCACTAAGCAAGCCTCTGGATGATCCAGAGGGTATATATTTCCATGACCTATTCAATATGGATGATATCCAGCGAATACAAGACCTGTTCGCCGCGGCTACCGGTGTTGCCTCAATCATTACCAATCCAGACGGAACACCGATCACTAAACCTAGCAATTTCTGTCGGTTGTGTATCGATATCATACGTCAGACTGAATTGGGTCTTAAGAATTGCTATTTTTCAGACGCCATCATAGGTCGCCACCATCCGGAGGGACCGATCGTCCAACCGTGTTTTAGCGGGGGGCTTTGGGATGCCGGGGCCAGTATAACTATCGGAGGCAGGCACATTGCCAATTGGCTAATTGGTCAAGTTCGTAATGAGGCCCCGAGTGAAGAGAATATCCGAGAATATGCTCGCCAAATAGGAGTAAATGAAGAGGAGTTTATTAAAGCTTTTTATGAAGTTAACACGATGCCGGAAAGTCAATTCAAGCAGGTGGCGGATGCCTTGTTTGCCTTGGCCAATCAGCTCTCAGCCGTAGCCTATCAGAATGTCCAGCAGGCGCGTTTCATCACCGAGCGCAAGCAGGCGGAGGAGAACCTACGGCAGACGCGTGATTATCTGGAGAACCTGATCAACTATGCCAACGCCCCCATCATAGTCTGGGATACATCTTTCCGAATCACCCAGTTCAACCGTGCCTTCGAGAATCTTACAGGTCATTCCGCCCACGAGGTTGTTGGCCAGGAACTAAACCTGCTCTTTCCAGAAGACAGCTGCGAAGAATCGCTGAGCAAAATTGCCCGCACCTCAGGTGGCGAATATTGGGAGTCCGTGGAAATCCCCATTCTTCACAAAGACGGCGATATCCGCATAGTTCTCTGGAACTCGGCGAACATACATACTGAGGATGGCGCCACTCTTGTTGCCACCATTGCCCAGGGACAGGATATAACCGAGCGCAAGCAGGCGGAGGATGCACTGCGGGAGAGCGAAGAAGCGCACCGGGCGCTCGTGCATGGGCTGCCGGACATCGTGATGCGCTTGGACCGCGACGGGCGGTTCCTGTTCATATCCGACAACGTCAGCGAAATGGTTGACCTTAAGGCAGCGCAATTCATCGGCAAGACCTACCGCGAGTTCGGTTTCCCCGAAGCGCAGTGCCGGTTCTGGGAGGAAGCCATCCAAGGGGTGTTCGACAGCGGCGCGCCCTTCGAGACCGAGTTCACGTTCGAAGGCAAACAGGGGCCGACGATCTACAATTGGCGGCTCTTGCCCGAACGGGACGCACAGGGGATGGTCCGGTCGGTGCTCTCTCTCAGCCGCGACATCACCGCCCACCGCCGGGCCGAGGAGAACTACCGGACGCTGTTCTGCGAGATGCTGGACGGTTTCGCGCTGCACGAGATCATCTGCGACGAGGCGGGATATCCGGCCGACTACCGCTTCCTGGCCGTCAACCCGGCCTTCGAGCGCATGACCGGCCTGAAGGCGGAAGAACTCGTGGGCCGGACCGTTCTGGAGGCGCTGCCCGGCATCGAGCGGCACTGGATAGAAACTTATGGCAAGGTGGCCCTCACCGGCGAACCGGCCTTCTTCGAGAACTACTCCGCCGAACTGAAAAAGCATTTTGAGGTGACGGCCTTCCGGCCCACCCCCAACCAGTTCGCCTGCATCTTCGCCGACATCACCGAGTACAAGCAGTCGGAGGAGGAGAAGGCCAAGTTAGAGGCCCAGCTGGTTCAAGCCCAAAAGATGGAGGTCATCGGGACGCTGGCCGGAGGGATAGCCCACGATTTCAATAATATTCTGGGGGCTATTTCAGGGTTTACAGAGTTGACCCTGCAGTCGGTCCTCAGGGACAGCCAGGAGTATTATAATCTCAGCCAAGTGCTAATAGCAGGGGAACGGGCCCGAGACCTGGTAAAACAAATCCTGGTTTTTAGCCGCAGGACTGTTCAGGCAAGAAGACCTCTGCAAGTTAGCTCTATTATCGAGGAGGCCCTTAAGCTCCTGCGGGCCTCATTACCTACCACGATCGAGATTCAACAAAAACTTGCTGCTCCCTCAGCCCTGGTCTTAGCCGATCCCACCCAGATCCACCAAATATTGATGAACCTTGGTTCCAATGCTGCCCATGCCATGAGAGAAGATGGCGGCCTCTTGGAAATTAATCTGGCAGAAGTCTACCTGGACGGTGGCGACTTGGTGCAACATCCGGATTTGACCCCAGGCCCCTATGTGAGGCTGACCGTCCGCGATACCGGCCAGGGAATGGACCAGGAGATCATGGGCCGCATCTTTGAGCCATTCTTTACTACCAAAGAAGTCGGTGAAGGGACCGGCATGGGGTTAGCCGTGGTTCATGGGATCGTCAAATCCAGTGGCGGAGAAATTACGGTTTCCAGCCAGCCGGGGCAAGGGACTACTTTCACCATTTTGCTGCCTAAAGTGGCGGGCGAGGTGGCGACGGCCTCAGCAGCTCCTGCCCCATTACCCACCGGCGGCGATTCCATCCTGTTCATTGATGACGAAGAAATGCTGGTTAACATGATCAGGGAGATGCTGAAAAAGCTGGGTTATAAGATTGTAACCCAAACCAGCAGCCTGGCGGCCTTAAAGCTTTTCCAAGCTCAGCCCGAAAAATTCGACTTGGTCATCACCGACCAGACCATGCCGCATATGACCGGGATGCAACTGGCCCAAGAACTCAGACAGCTCAGGCCCGATATTCCCGTTATCTTGTGCACGGGTTATAGTGAAAAGGTATCTGCAGAAAATGTAAAAGCAGCAGGTATAAATGAACTTTTAATGAAGCCCATTATCATGCGCAACCTGGCGGAAACCATTAGGAAGGTATTAGATTAAAGATAGCCTTACGGCTGCAATAGAGTTCTCCAGAGAATTGCGATTACTGCTGAGGCTGTCGAAAAAGGTACCTCCCGATCATTTCTTTCCTGATGTTTGTCTTCATCGATCCACCTAAAAATATATCTAACAGATTATATTTTTAACAAATAGCCGTTGTATGCTATCTTTGGCCAATGACTTTTTTAGGCGGATAAGCCATGGCCAAATTTAAAACTTATAACTATCGCCAAAGAGTTTTTCTCCCGGTTTCTTTGGAAGACCAGTTAATGTCTCGCACTTTGGAGTTCGCCATTCATACCCTGGTGGAGAAGCGGTTGGATATGTCCATTTTTGAGGGCAAGTATTGTAATGATGCGACTGGCCGGGCTGCGTATGACTCCAAGATCCTTTTGAAGGTTGTGTTACTGGCCTATTCCCGGGGGCTGATTTCTTCACGTAAGATCGAACAAGCTTGCCGAGAAAATGTAGTTTTCATGGCCTTAACCTGCGGTCAGCAGCTTGGTCACAGCACTATCGCCGCCTTTGTTTCTTCCATGAAAGATGAGATCCTCTCTCTTTTTAGAGATGTGCTGCTGGTCTGTGAAGAGATGAACCTGTTGGGGGGCACTATGTTTGCCTTGGATAGCTGCAAGCTGCCTTCCAACGCCTCGAAAGAGTGGAGCCTCGCCTCAGATGAGGCGACCCGGGCGGACATGGCCGTCGCTTTACGGCGGCTGGCAGAAGAAATCCGCGAGCGCGAGCAGGCTGACAAGGATATCGCGCGTCTCGCCACGTTTCCGCAATTAAATCCCAACCCGATTTTGGAAATAGATATCAACGGGAAGATCACCTTTTACAACGCCGCAATCCTTCAGGTTCTCGCAAACTTGGGTTTGGCGGCAAATATTGAAGCCTTTCTCCCCCAGGATATGGCGGCCATTCTGAAAGAACCGGGGAAACCGGGAAAAACCAGTTCAAGCGCGAAGTAAAAATTGAAAACTCGTGCTTTGAAGAACATATCTCATTCCCTGAAGGGCTAGATGTGGCGCGCATTTATGCGTGGGATATTACTGACCGCAAACAGGCGCAGGAGGCTCAGCAGGATTCGGAGACCAAGTACCGCTTGCTTTTTGAGAGCAACCCACAGCCGATGTGGGTCTATGATCTGGAGAGTCTGGCGTTTCTCAAGGTCAACCGGGCGGCGGTGGACCTTTACGGTTACAGCCGGGAAGAATTCCTGGCCATGACCATTAAGGATATCCGGCCTCCCGAAGATGTCGCCCCCCTCTTAAAGAGGGTGAAGGAACTTGCCCCGGGGCTGGGCTACTCTGGGGAATGGCGGCATGGGAAGAAATCGGGGGAAATAATCGATGTGGAGATTGTCTCCCACGAGATTGCCTTCAATGGCCGGAGGGCGCGGCTGGTGCTGGCCCAAGACGTCACGGCGCGCAAGGCGGCCGAGGAGGCCCAGCGACAGGCTCATCAGAAGTTACAAGCAATAATCCAAGCCTCTCCCTTAAGCATCTTCGTCCTGGACCCTGAGGGAAGGGTTTTGCTATGGAACTCGGCGTCGGAAAAAACTTTCGGCTGGACTGAATCAGAGGCCATGGGCACCGTTCTGCCTATTGTCCCGGAGGATAGGATGGAGGAGTTCCGGGATAATCTGCGGCGGGCCTTATCCGGCGAACCCCTGCGAGATATGGAGCTGCGCCGCCGCAGAAAAGATGGGACCCCCATCGACATCAGAATTTTTACTTCCACTCTCTATGACTCTCAGGGCGAGGCCACCGGTGTCATGGCTGTAAACGCCGATATTACGGAACGCAAGCAGGCGGAAGAGGAACTAAACCAGAATCTTCGGGAGATGACTCTCCTCAACAAGATCAGTCATCTAATCAGCAGCAGTATTTCTCTAGAGCACATGGTACATGCAACTGTTAACGGAATTGTGGAGTACCTCGATACTGACTTAGCCATTTTTTTCCTGAAAGAAGATGCCAGTCTGCCACTCCTGATCGTGGGTCCGCAGGATTCCCGATATAAGTTTGGCTCTGTGCCCGCCCACTGCGTCGGTGAATGTCTTTGTGGCTTGGCAGCGCGGGATGGGCAGCCTATATACGTCCAAGATATCCGCACCGATCCGCGCTGTACCATGGTGGAGTGCAAAGAGGCTGGCTTGCAGTCTTTTGCCGCGCTGCCCCTGAAGAGTGGGAACCGGGTGATCGGTATCCTCGGATTAGCCTCGGGTACACCCCGTGATTTTAAAAAACTCGCCTCTTTTGGAAACCCTTGCAGCGGAAATCTCCCTTGGTCTAAGGAATTCTCTTCTGCTCGAAGAAGCTACGAAGCGAGCCGAGGAATTGTCGCAAGAAATCACCGAGCGCAAGCGGGCCGAGGAGGCTCTGAAACTTAATGAACAACGTCTGGAAGCCTTATTGAGGCTTAACCAGATGGCAGATGCCCCCCTCGATGATATCACCAATTTTGCCATGGAAGAAGCGACCCTGCTAACGAAGAGCAAGATCGGCTATGTTGCTTTTATGAATGAGGATGAGACCGTATTGACCATGTATGCCTGGTCAAAAACCGCCATGGCTGAATGCCGCATAAATGAAAAGCCGCGGCTCTATCCGGTGGAGGCCACTGGTCTCTGGGGTGAAGCCGTGCGCCAGACGCCAACCCATCATCACCAATGACTACGCCGCGGCAAACCTCTGGAAGAAGGGCTATCCGGAGGGCCACGTAAAAGTCTTCAGACATATGAATGTGCCGGTTTTTGATGGACATAAAATAGTCATGGTTGCGGGCGTGGGCAATAAGTCCTCAGACTACGACGAGTCGGATGTCCGGCAACTGATACTCCTCATAGAAGGGATGTGGCGCATTGTCCAGCGCAAGCGTGCGGAGCAGAAGGCTGTCGAGCTCGCTGCCATAGTCCAGTCCTCCGAAGACGCCATCATTGGCAAGAACTTGGATGGAATCATTACGAGCTGGAATAAAGGTGCAGAGAAGATCTATGGTTACAACGAGAGTGAGGTTATTGGCAAGCCAATATCAATCCTGGTCCCACCTGGACGCGAAGACGAGTTCCTGCGGATTATAGAAGAGATCAAGTCGAGTAAACACATCGAGCATTATCAAACGTTACGCCGAAAAAAAGATGGGCATTCTATTCACATGTCCCTCACAATTTCACCCATTATAGATGCAGAAGGCAAAGTCGTCGCCGCTTCGACAATTGGACGTGACATCTCCGAGCGCAAGCGGGCCGAGGAGGCCCTGAGCCAGAGCGAAGAGGAATACCGGCTTTTGGTGAACCAGATACCTGCGGTGGTTTATTAAGGGCATACGGGATTGGAGCCTGGATTGCTTTGACCGAAAAATAGAGGAAATAACCGGCTATACCAAAGAAGAATTCGATTCTCGACGCAAGACCTGGCTGGATCTGATTTTTCCGGAAGACGTGGATCATGCCAAAAATCTTTTTAAGGAAGCCCGGGAAGGCGACGGCTCTTATGTCACCGAGCACCGCATCCACAAAAAAACCGGGGAGATTCGCTGGATCCAGGCCAGAAACCGGATAATACGCAATGCTGCCGGAAGATTCGATTATATCAGCGGGGTCTTTTTCGATATTACCGAGCGCAGGGAACTGGAAGACCAGCTTCTTAAAGCTCAGAGGATGGAGGCTGTAGGCATCCTCGCCGGGGGCGTGGCCCACGATTTTAACAACCTGCTGACCGCCAACATGGGTTACAGCGAGATCATGATGATGGGCCTCCGCCAGGAAGACCCTTTCTATCCCTATATCGAGGAAATAACCAAGGCCGCGAACCGGAGGGCCTCGCTGACCCATCAGCTATTAGCGTTCAGCCGTAAGCAGATTCTGCAACCCCAGGTGATTAACCTCAATGAAGTAGTTATTGACATGGATAATATGCTGCGCCGGTTGATCGGCGAAGATATTGATCTCATCACTTTCATTGACCAGGAACTGGGATTTGTCAAGGCCGATCCCGGACAGATCGAGCAAATCATCATGAATCTGGCGGTAAACGCCCAGGATGCCATGCCAACCGGGGGCAATCTGACTATTGAAACAGCCAACGTCTCCTTGGACCAGCCCTATGCCCGAAGCCATATGGACGTTTCCCCCGGCCCTTACGTTATGCTGGCTATGAGCGACAATGGCCTGGGCATTGATGCCGAGACCATGTCCCGCATCTTTGAACCTTTCTTTACCACCAAGGAGGAGGGTAAAGGCACAGGCCTGGGGCTCGCCACCGTTTATGGCATTGTCAAACAGGGTGATGGCCATATCTGGGTCTACAGCGAGCCCGGAAAAGAAACAATCTTCAAAATATATATCCCCCGGGTGGAAATGGAAAGCGGCGGGGTCAGGCTGAAGGTCGCCGCTCCCGCCTCACTGGAAGGGGATGATACTATCCTGGTGGTAGAAGATGACGCCTCGTTGCGTGATTTGATTTCTAAGGCCCTGGGCAGATATGGGTATAAGATTTTGGAAGCCACGCACGGCGGCGAGGCCCTGCTTATCTGTGAGAGCCAAAAGTCGCCCATCCATTTAATGCTGACAGATGTGGTGATGCCCCAAATCAGCGGTCGCGCTCTGGCCGAACGGTTGAAGCAGATGCATCCGGAGATGAAGGTCCTCTATATGTCTGGTTATACTGAAAACGCCATCGTCCATCACGGGGTTTTAAATTCTGATGTCAATTTTATTGCCAAGCCCTTCAGAATTGCCACCCTGGTACAGAAGATCAGGGAGGTGCTGGATACTACCTCATCTTCATAAACGCAACTATCGGGATTCGAGGCCATAAGACCAAGCAGCCCAAAAAAAGTACGGGAAAGTTAAATCGTCTCCGTACCAGTGTTTCCCTAAATACATCAGGGCTCCTAAAATACCCAAAACACCTATAGACAAGCCGATCATCAGAAGTTTTATGGTGCGCAAACCACTTTGCCCTTCTGGCCTTTGGACCGGTTTCTCAACTTTTACCTCTTGCCTAAAATTACCATGCCATAGGGGCCCGGGAATGCAGCCCTGAGATAGCGACAGAGGAGAATGCGCCGGCGAGGGTCTTGGGTTTTCTTGATTGGCTTTCTCTGAAGCCCTCCCAGATTTGTCGTCCGTTTTTTCCCCCTGCGACAACATTGAACTTTCTTCGGCCTGTACCGAACCGTTAATTCCCGGCGGTAACAGGTCCACCAGGTTTGGTGCCCATTTGGGGTTTATCCGCACCGCCATCAGTTGCCCATCTTCAGTATTTGAAGGCATGACGCGCCAATAATAGTTGCCATCCGAAGGGAAGCACGATCAAGTCATGCCAGCCCAATATTATAGCAATGTCCCTGGGGTCGGTCGGGGCGCCTTTGACGCCGTGCTCAATCAACGATTCCCGAAGTTCAATCCCGCATCGAGGCCATACCAAAAATAGATCCTGGGCCGGACCCAACACCCATGCCGCCCCGCCAGGCTCATTGATTTTCCATTTGCCGTCCTTGAGCATCCTCACCATGCCATCGTGATAATGACGGATCATCGGTGTCGGTCTCACCAAACCAAGTTCTGCGGGAGTGCGGGACCGCTTGCTATCTGCGTGGACGCTTTGGCTGTCGGCTTTTTTTAATTTTTTTTTAGTTTATGAGAAAAGTTCAATTGGCTATCTGATCCCGAATACCCTGTCAAAGCCTGCATGAGTTCCTTTAACACGCCACTATCTAATTCCACGGAGAAATCACGATCATCATTTGTGAAAACTTTACCCAATAATCCCAAGGAATATTGTTCGTGTTCTTGGTGTTTACTTGGCAGCCATATCACATAGTATTTCTTTACGTGATTATTAACAGCCCATTCATATAATGATATTGAATGAGGTGACCAAACTAAACCGGTTTCTGAAACCACCTTAATATCAATCTCTATTTTTCCCAAATCATGACATAATCCGGTGATGAAACAAGCAAACAACCATCTTTCCCTGGCAGCCCGTTCCATTATCCCGAAATCTTTGCCATAAAGAGTGGCTTTGCCATATTGCATAGTATACAATCCAACCTCTAATCCATGCCGTAACATCCCACCAGCTTCGAAATGGTGATAGCTCTCACTGGCTGGGAGTAAGTGTACCATTTTGGCATATCGTTCTATGGCAGGCCAATATCTCTCTTCAAATACATCGTTTGTCTCAGTCGTCATTTCAATTAGTCTTAAAAGCTTGCTTTGTCGAGTCAGTATTTCTTCCAGGGACTTCACATCTATTCCCCCAGTGACCGGATGATATTCCAGCTCAACATGTTGAGATGAATCCGACATGTTTAAAATCTTCCGGCACAAACTTAGGGCAGGTTTTTTTCGCCAAAGCATCATTTTCTCCTTCCTTTGAAATTTGCAGGGTGGTGTGCCACCTGTTATCAAGTTGCGAATCCATTTGGAAATTCCATTTTTTCACTTTTTATATAAAGCGCTTCCTTGCCTAAATTGCCGCACATTAACAGGCAAATACCATGGGTTCTTGGTTAAAACCTATTGCTCATTGAATGCCTGCCTCTTGGAGGTCTTTCGATCATGCTTACCTTGACCAATTCCTTGACCATAATCCGAAAAGTTAAGCTCAGTTATCTGGACAAAGGTCCGTAGTCTTTATTTTTCAAGGTTATCGACGTAATGGACCAAATCTTCAAACCTGAATAAGGCGCGTCCAACCACATGTACGGGTGTGTGTCCAGCGAAGGCTGGCATGTTCAGCAAGAGGTAGTCTTGCCGGGGTAAGAGCCAGAGACCTTGTAGCTTAGATGGCAGGTAGGAGGGAAACCGAGTATCTGAAGCCCATCGATAAAGCCAT
>JAKAGH010000097.1 GCA_021817645.1 Deltaproteobacteria bacterium | reverse complement strand
ATGGATCATCGTCAAGGTAGCTCGGCCGGAGCTGGCCGCCTTGGTGGCGGCCCAGGTGGATGAGCTCTTTAAGAATTCCCTGGCCGAAACCCTCACCGAGTCGGAGGCCGCGTTCTTCCAGGGCTTCGTCTCCATGACCGAGGCCATCCTCCTCGCCATCCAGGTGGTCTCCTGGGTGGTCATCGGCGTCATCCTGGTGGTCCTGGCCAACACCATGGCCATGAGCGCCCGGGAGCGCCTGGGGGAATACGCGGTGCTGAAAACCATGGGCTTCAGGCCCCGGCACCTGGCCGGACTCATCTTCGGGGAATCCTTGCTCCTGGCCCTGATGGGCGGGTTAGTGGGCCTGAGCCTGACTTTCCCGGCGGTGCAACTTTTCAAAACCCAAATGGGGCAATACTTCCGAGTCTTTCCCCTCACCCGGCTGACCCTGGGCCTGGGCCTGGGCGTGGCCCTGGCCGTGGGGGTGCTGGCCGCCGCGCTCCCCGCCTGGCGGGCCTCCCGGGTGGGCATCGCCGCCGCGCTAAGGAAGGTGGGATGAATGACAGGGGCCAGGGATCAGGGGCCGGAAAATACTGGTTTTCTCTTTACCTGATCCCTGGTCCCTGACCCCTTCAGAGGAAGTTGGAAAGGAAGTTCCCTTCAGTACTGGCAACTATGCTTAAGTTAACCCTGCGCAATCTCTTACGGCACCCCTTGCGGGCGGCCCTCACCGTCTTGGGCATGGCCCTGGCCATCCTGGCCTTTGCCTTGCTCCGCACCATGGTGGAGGCCTGGTACGCCGGGGTGGACGCGTCTTCGCCGGTGCGCCTGGTGACCCGCAACGCGGTGTCCCTGATGGCCATACTGCCGGTATCCCACGAGGCTAAGATCAAGGCAGTGCCCGGCGTCACCGGGGTGGGCCACGCCTACTGGTTTGAAGGCGTTTATGTGGACAAAAAGCACTTCTTCCCCCAGTTTGCCATTTCCCTCCCCGGTTACTTTGAGCTGATGCCGGAACTGCTGGTCCCCGAAGACCAGAAGCTGGCCATGCTCCGGGACCGCCAGGGCGCACTCGCCGGCCGCAAGCTCGCGGCCCGCTTCGGCTGGAAAGTAGGGGACCGGATCATTCTCCAGGGCACCTATTTCCCGGGAGAGTATCAACTGGTCATCCGGGGGATTTACCGGGGCCGGGACCCCAGCACCGACGAAACCATGCTCTTGTTCCATTGGGATTATCTCAATGAGCAGATGAAAAAGCTGTCCCCGGAGCGCGCGGACAAGGCGGGCTGGTTCCTGGTGCAGATCGCCTCCCCGGAGTTGGCGGGGGACGTCTCGGCCCGGATCGATTCTCTCTTTAAAAATTCCCTGGCCGAAACCCTGACGGAAACGGAGAAGGCCTTCAACCTGGGGTTCGTGGCCATGACCGAAGCCATCCTCCTGGCCATCCGGGCGGTCTCCTGGGTGGTCATCGGCGTGATCCTGCTCGTCTTGGCCAACACCATGGCCATGAGCGCCCGGGAACGCCTGGGGGAATACGCGGTGCTCAAAGCCATCGGCTTCCGGCCCCGGTTCCTCACCGGGATCATCATGGGAGAATCTCTGGCCCTGGCCCTCCTGGGGGGGCTTTTGGGCCTGGCCCTGACGCCTCTCCTGATTTTGGCCCTGCCCGCTTCGGTGATGCAGTATTTCGGGGTTTTTAACGTGACCAGTGCGACCCTGGCCATCGGGCTGGGGGTCTCCCTGGCCGTGGGCCTCCTGGCCGCAGTGATTCCTGCCTGGCGGGCGGCTACGGTGGGCATCGCCGCGGCGCTGCGGCGGGTGGGGTGAGGAATTTGAGGAAGTTGGGGTAGGGGACCAGGGGTCGGTAGCACAGGCGTCTCGCCCCCCTCGGTATTCGCCCAGGCTGGAAAGCCTGGGCCACCAATTCTAAGAACTTTCGGGACAGTTACTCATGATCCGTTGGTTCACCCACAAATTATGAAAATACTGGTGGGGCGGGCCTCCGTGCCCACCGGACGTCAGGCGGCCAGAGACGGCCGCCCCACCAACTCACTGCCGGTTTATTGATTTTTCAAGGCAGATAAATTTGAATTATTTACGATTTCAGATAGATTTTCTATTTAACTGAATACTGGCCACTGGCCACTATGAGGCTGCCACAGGTGTTGGGTAAAAATCTCGCCAAGAATATTCTGGCCATCATTTTAGGCATATCAGTATCATTTGTTTTGCTTGAGGGCCTTCTCCGGATTTTTCAGCCCATCGAGTTCCGGGTGAAGGGCAATAAGATTGTCCTGCCCCGGGACAAGAAATACCAAATTATCAATGATAAGACCGGCAAGTTGGATCAAATCATCTCCACCAGCAGAAACCACTTGGGTTTCCGGGGGGAGATGCCGCCGCCTGATTTTGCCGGCTCTTTAACGATCGTGGCTGTCGGCGGCAGCACCACCGCCTGCGAGTATATCGCCGACGGTAAGACCTGGTGCGATCTGTTGGCCGCGCACTTAAAAACCGGATTTAGAAACATCTGGTTGAATAACGCCGGCCTGGACGGGGTTTCGACCTTTGGGCACCTGATCCTCCTGGAGGATTATCTGGTCAAAATGAGACCCAAGGTCGTCTTGTTTCTCATCGGCGCCAATGATATGGGGTTACAGGAGATTCCCACCTGGGACCTCCGGGATTTAAAGAAACCTGTAGCCGGTTTCATGGCCTCCTGGACTGAGAAATTAATCAATGCCAGCGAGGTGCTGGACTATGCCATTAACTTTTCCAGGTATTACAAGGCCAAAAGGATCGGCCTGCTTAACCGCATTGAGGATTTTGCCCACCTGCAGTCCCTCGATATACCCAAGGAAAAGGTCGATGCGCAGATGCGACTGCATCAGGAGAAATTTCTCCCGCTTTTTGCCGGGCGTTTGACCAGGTTGATTGAGACCTGCCGGGAGAATGCCATGGAACCGGTATTTATTACTCAGCCCATGGTTTTCGGAAACTGCCTCGACCCGGTCACCGGGGTCGATTTGGGAAGGGTTGCACCCCAAGCTCAAGCCTCAAATGGGAAGGTTCTCTGGCAAACCTTGGAGCTTTATAATCAGGTGACGAGAGACACCGCGGCCCAGCACGGGGTGCTGCTGATCGATTTGGCCAGGGCCATGCCGAAAACTTCGGAATTTTTCTATGATACGTATCATTATACCAATGCCGGCTGTGCGGCCGTGGCGGCCATCCTCGATCAGGGCCTGGAGCCGTTTCTGGGAAAAAAATATCCATATTTAAAATTACCCCAATGAAACAGCCGAGAAAAGAAAACTGGATAAGGGGTGCGAAAATGCCTATTCTCACTTTAAGGCCACCGCAAAGGAGCATAACCCTAAAATGAAAAAACCGGCTATCCCGATAATGGCCCTGCTGTTGCTGGCCTGCTGCGGTGTCGGCGCCTGCGCCCAGGAAAATCCCCTGGGACAGGCAGTGGCGCAGTTATTCAATGACCGGCAGCAGGTCAAACACGCGGCCTATGCCGCCTGGAGAACCGCCAAGGATGACGGCCCCCAAGTGGCGATGAAAAAATCGTTTGCCCACCTGAAAAAGGCGACTGATGTTGCTGAGGCAATCCCCGCCCAAGCCGCGCCCGACACCTTTGCCGCCTGGTGGTACAATGTCGCGGCGCAGTATTGGTGTGAGATCGCGGCCCAGAAACCGGGAGGGGAGAGTTTTGTCAAAGCCAGCGAGGGCATCCAAATGGCCAGGCGAGACCTGGAAAGGGCGCTGGGCTGGGATCAAGAAATGTCCAAGCGGGTCCTCCAGGAAGCGGTTAAAACCATGCAAAGCTTTAAATGATAGTTTTCAGTTTTTAGTTAAAGATTCTGGGAATTATAGGGCGTGCTGTGTACCCCTATTTATTATGTGTTAGTGTGACGTCCCAGAAATAAGGTACAAAATATAACCTATGAATATGCTCAATAATTTCCCCTCCCCCCTCGAAGGGGAAGGGAGAAAGACCGGGCAAGTTATGTAAGGCATTCCTGGGACGTCACACTAGAAGCCATTTCAAAACTTCTTTTTTCTGTCATCCTGAACGCAGTGAAGGATCTCAAGGCTCCAAAAAACACTAGATTCTTCGCTTCGCTCAGAATGACAATTCAGAGCAATTTGAGGTTTTTAAAATGGCTTCTAAGGTCATTCGATAAGTGTTCCGCCTCTCCCCAGGAATTAGTACAGGCTGAAAGCCTTTGCCACTAAAAACCAAAAACTGAAAACTAAAACCTGACCATAATCCCTGACCCCTAAAAATGCCCATTCCCATCTCTTACAGCTACCGCAATCTCCTGGCCCGGCGGCTTACCACCTTTCTCACCGCCGCGGGCATGGCCCTGGTGATCTTTGTCTTTGCCGCGGTGTTGATGCTGGCCGAAGGGCTGCGCCAGACCCTGGTGGCTACCGGCTCCTTTGACAACGCCATGGTGCTGCGGGCCGGGAGCGAAACCGAGGTGCAAAGCGCCATTGACCGCACCCAGGCGGCCATCATTTCCTCCCAGCCGGAGATCGCGCCTGGGCCCGAAGGCCCCCTGGTGGCCGCGGAAGCCATCATCCTGGTGAATCTGATCAAGCGGGGGACCGGCAAGCCGGGCAATGTCATTATCCGGGGGGTGCAGCCGGCTTCCTTCGGCCTGCGCCGGGAAGTGCACCTGGCCCAGGGCCGCTGGTTTCGGCCGGGCTCCAATGAAATCGTGGCCGGGGCCCAGATTGCCGAGCGCTTTCAGGGGGCAGCGCTGGGAGAGACGCTGCGCTTCGCCATGCGGGACTGGCGGGTGGTGGGGGTCTTTGACGCGGGCAACACCGGTTTTTCTTCGGAAATCTGGGGAGACGTGGAGCAACTCCTCCAGGCCTTCCGGCGCACGGTTTTTTCCGCAGTGATCCTGCGCCTGCGGGACCCGGGGGCCTTTGACGGCTTAAAGGCCCGGTTGGAGACCGACCCCCGCCTGCCGGTGCAGGTGCGCCGGGAGGTGGAATTTTATGAAGCCCAGTCCGCCCGGTTGGCAGACTTCATCCGCCTCCTGGGGCTGGTGCTCACCGCCATCTTCGGCCTGGGTGCGGTCCTGGGGGCGATGATCACCATGTACGCCCAGGTGGGGACCCGCATCAACGAAATCGGCACCATGCGGGCCTTGGGCTTTCAGCGCCGCCACATCCTCCTGGCCTTTTTGCTGGAGGCTGGGCTGCTGGGGGGGCTGGGCTGGCTCATCGGCATGATCCCCGCGGCCGGCCTTAATTTTCTCACCCTATCCACCATCAACTGGGCCAGCTTTGCGGAAATTACCTTCCGCTTCACCTTGACCCCGGAGATTTTACTGAAAAGCTTGATCTTCGGCGTGGGCATGGGCCTGGTGGGGGGGCTGCTGCCGGCCCTGAAAGCGGCCCGGCTGCCGCTGATTGAGGCGCTGCGGGCGGTTTAAGGATGGCAGAGGGGGAGGGCCAGGGACCGGGGCGGGCGGGGACGCCCACCCTACCAGGGAGACACTACCCGGTCAACTCAACCCCCAGAGGCGCTGAATAAAGGTTTTTGTCATGCTGAGCCTGGCGCAGCATCTCTCATTTCTTCGATTTAATACTTCCCCCTAGACTGTCTGCAAAGGGTCACCAAAAATAAAAAAGGGTTACGGCCTCTAGCCGTAACCCCCTGGTTTTTTCTGGTAGGCGGTACTGGATTTGAACCAGTGACTTCCACCGTGTGAGGATGGCACTCTACCGCTGAGTTAACCGCCCATGGATGTGTTTCTATTTTTAATCCAAAAAATCTCTTTTGGCAAGTCCCAGCTGCGGTGATCCTGGAGATTTTGGCGGGATGAAAGGGGCAGAAACCTACCTAACCGGAACTGCCAGAGGTCTTCCCCGCCAGGATGATGAAGCAATGAAAAGGGCAAGGCCGCCGGCGTCTGCTCGGTGTCCTTGCCCCTTTTCCCCAATTACTCAATTTACTTATTAATCACCACCAAGGTTTTTTGATCGATCATCGGGTAGATTTCTTCCAGATCCCGGTTCAGGAGAGAGATGCAACCCTTGGTCCAGTTCATGCCGGAGAGGTTTCTGGTCGGATCTTCGGTGCCGTGGATGCCGACCGCGCCGCCGATGTCCGCATCCGGGGGCACTTTCCCCTTCTGTTTGGCCTGGCCGAACTTCCGCCAGTTCTGGGTGTTGGGATAATCCAGGAGGATGAAATGGGACCATCTCTGGTGGGGGTATTTGGTTACCACATGATAGACCCCCTCGGGGGTGCAGGTGTCGCCCTGACACAACTTATCGTTGTAAGGATCGTTACCCAAGACGACATTATAGGTCTTAAGAGGAGTGATGCCATGATACAAGGTAAGTTTGCGGGATAGTTTGTGCACCATCACCACCGTGGGTTTGTCGCCGTTGGTGTAGCCGTTCTTACTAAGCACATTCTCCAGATATTTCTGGTCCGGTGTCAGGTTGGTCTGCGGAGGCTCATACGCCGGCAAAGGCGTATCCAGGGAGGCTTGCGGAGGTATAAACGCCTGGCCGCCACAACCAGCGAAGAGCAGGAAGAGAAAGAGAAAGAGTAGAGTGCTTATGAAGTTACGCATGGCAGTTGCATCCCCCGGGTGATACATTAATATAGTTGCAGGCCACTATAGCAAAGATAAAGTCTGTTGGCAATACCGTTTTTCTTGCAGAACCATATTTTTTCTAGCATATTACTAGTGATACTAATCTCCTGGTAAACACTATCAATTTGGCGGCCAATTTAATGAAATATAACAGCAATTTAAATACCAGCCAGCAACGGCACACTGTAATTATATGGCCCTAAATCTGATCATTGACGGCTATAATCTGATTCGGCAGTCTCCTTACTTGCAGGCCATCGAGGCCCGGGAACTGGAGGCCGGCCGGGAGGCTCTGTTGTCCAGCCTGGCCGCCTACCGGCAATCCCGGCCCGGGCATAAAATCACGGTGGTCTTTGACGGCTGGGACAAAGGGGGCTGGAAAGAATCCCGGGACCGGCGGGGCGGGATCACCATCATCTATTCCCGGCGGGGAGAAAAGGCCGACGAGGTCATCAAGCGCCTCCTGGAGAAGGAACGCAACCGGGCGGTGGTGGTGAGTTCCGATCGGGAGTTGCAGGATTATGCCGACAGGGTCGGGGCCGCCTGGATCACCGCCCCCCAGTTCGAGGCCTCCCACCTGCGGGCAGGTGCAGGCCGGAGTCCTGAGGACGAACCGGCAGAAGAAGAGTCTCCGCCGCGGCCCTCCAAGAAAGGCCCGGCGCATCGAGCCCCCAAACGCCAGCGTCAACGGCAGCAACGCCTGAAGAAGTTGTAATATCAAGGCTTGCCCTCTCCCCCCTGGGGGGGAGAGGGTGGGCTGGGGGGGTTACTGCCAGACTTGCTTAATCCAGGGAGGAAAGCCCTTCCCGGATGGCGTATTTGGTGAGTTCCGCGACGCTGAAAATTTGCAGTTTATGCATGATCTGCATGCGGTGGGTCTCCACCGTCTTGATGCTGATATTGAGGTGGTCCGCGATCTGCCGGGAGCTTTTCCCTTCGGCCATGAGCTGCAGCACTTCCCGTTCCCGGGGCGATAACACGGAAAAGACCGACTCGTCGCCGCCGCCTTGCAGATAGTCCTTGATAACCACATTGGCGATCTCGGTGCTGAGGTAGATTTTGTTAGTCAGCACCATGCGGATGGCCGTGGCCAATTCCTCGAAAGCCGAGTCTTTCAGCAAATAGCCGCTGGCGCCGGCCTTGAGCATATTCATGACAAAGCGCCGGTCGGAATGCATGGACAAGGCGATGACCTTGATTCCCGGACATTCCGCCAGGACCTGGCGGGTGGCTTCGATGCCGTTTAAATCCGGCATGCCCACGTCCATGATAACCACCTGGGGCGAGAGTTCCCGGGCCAGGCGCACGGCCATGCGGCCGTCATCCGCCTCGCCCATTACCTCGATGTCGGACTCTTTCTCCAGCATGGTGCGGAGCCCCTGCCGGACGATTTTGTGGTCATCTGCCAAAATGATCTTGATGGGCATGTCAGGACACCTGCAATTTTTTATCTTCCTCCCAGAGGGGGATGAGCAGGGAGACCTTGGTCCCCTGGCCGGGCGCGGATTCCACCTGCAGCCGCCCGCCCAGATGATGCAGCCTTTCTCTGATGCTAAAGAGACCGAAACCGCCGTTCTTGGCGGCAGTCCCGGCAGCCGCGGGAATAAAACCGACCCCGTCGTCCACGACCTCGATGCTCAGGTTTTGGTCCTGGCGGCCGACGCTCACCCGGAGTTGGCGGGCCTGGCCATGTTTGACGGAGTTAAGCATTAATTCCCGCACCACTTTGAAGACCAGGGCCCGGGTTTCGTTATCCATGGGTTTGGGTTCCGCGTCCCCTTGCACCTCCACCTGGAGGCCGTGTTGCTCTTGCAGGTATTCGCCGAACCATTCCAGGGCCGGCTCCAGGCCCAGATCGTAGAGGATGGGCGGGCTGAGTTCAAAGGTCAGGGAACGGGTGGACTTGATCACGGCCTCCACCAGGTCCCGCACTTCGCTCACCGGCTCCTCCAGATCGGTGCCCGCGGCCTTAACCCCCAAGGCCCCCAGCTTGATCTGGGTCAGGGCCAGAATCTGGCCGATGTGGTCATGGAGTTCCGTGGCCAGGGTGCGCCGCTCCCTTTCTTCGGCCAGGGATAACTGGGAGGCCAGGGAGCGCAGCTGCTCCTGATAATTGCGGATCTGCTCTTCGGCCTCCTTTTGGGGGGTCAGGTTCTCCACCATAACCACCGCAAACTGGGTTTCCCCGGCGCTGTTCTTGACCAGGGAAAGGGTGACCCGCGCCCAGAGCATGTGGCTGTGCCGGGTGACCAGGCGGCTGTCGAGGGCGAAGAAAGGGCAGGCGCCTGCCAGCAACTGTTGAAAGGACTCCTGGTAAACGGCGGCGGTATCAGGCGGCAGCACCACGGTGAAGGACAAATTGCGCAGCTCATCCCGGCTAAACCCCAGCATCTCCTGGAGGGCCGGATTACTCTCCACCAGATGTCCATGCAAATCGAGCAAGGCGATGCCGGCAGTGGCCCCTTCAAAAATGGCGCGGGAGCGCGCCTCGCTTTCCCGGAGAGCCATAATGTACTCTTTGATCACCAAATCGGACACCCCTGCACCAAGGTAGGTTTTATTGGCCGCCACCTCGCGCACCGCCCGGATCAGCTCCTCAAAGACGCAGTCTTTGAGAAGATAGGCGGAAGCGCCGGTCTTTAACATATTCAAAGCGAAGCGCCGGTCGGCATGCGTGGACAAGGCGATGATTTTGACTGCGGGCGAAGTGGCCAGAATCCGGCGGGTTATCTCAATACTGCTCAGATCAGGCATGGTCACGTCCAGGATGACCACGTGGGGAGAGAGCTTCTGGGCCAAAGTGATAGTGGTCTGCCCATCCTCTGCCTCCGCCACTATTTCCATGTCCTTCTCCCCAGCCAGCAGCGCGTAAAGGCCCTGGCGCACGAGGCGATGGGGATCAGCCAGAAGAACTTTAAAAGCCATAATCATTCCTTAAACAGCAGCCATGGGGCCCGGCAAGGAACTCCGCATAGGGCCTACGGCCACCAATAGATTATTAAGACATTCCTTGTCCCGCGTCCATAAAAATTCTTAACCTGCGTCTCTATCGTTCCTTGAGGTCCCAGGGGATTTCCATCAGGTTGCTTTCCCCCGCCTCGCCGGCAGGGACATTTTTCCAGGCCTTCTTTAAAGTGCCCTCCTTGGCGGAGATTTCCACATAGATATTGTAGCCCGCATCATCCAGGGTGTCGTAATGCATGAAAGTCTTATCGGGGACCTGGTTAACGGTATGCCCGGGAAGGACCACGTCTTTTTCCTGGGTCACGGGTCCCAGAACAAACCGGTCATGGTCCCGGGCGTAAATTTTGATCTGCACATTATGCCAGGCGTGA